>NZ_KB902799.1:0-86093 GCF_000379585.1 Bradyrhizobium sp. WSM2793
GGCAAAATCGTGTGGTCCTGGCGCCCGGGGTCTGTGCGCCAAGTCTTGCGGTGATGTGGCGGTCCAACCGGGCACGCGCATCAGTCATCCACAAGGCGACGGGGGCAATAGTGCAACGCTCCCCGGGGAGAGTACGACATAAGCCGTAAAGCCACTGCGCAGGGAAGGCCGGGATGCTCCGGTTGCCCTGTTACCCGCTATGCATGAAGCACACGCAATCTGCTCTTCGCATGGCGGTCGATGGGAGCCAACCGGCTCCCGGCCTTCCCTGCGCCCTCTTTCATGAGAGGGTGAGGTACTGGTCAAAGCTCGGGCGAGAAAAGCCGCGAGAACGCGAAGCTGTGTCTCAGTCCCCCTGAATCCATTCGGCGACGCCGCGCCACAGCGTGTCGCGATGCTCGGGCCGGAAAAAGCCGAAATGGCCGATCGTCTTGGCGCCGACGTCGGACGGCTTGACGTTGAGCACCTCCGGCTTGATCGCGGTGAACCCGCTCGCGAGCAGTTCGACCGCCGGCCGCGTCGCCCAGGGATCGTCGGAGAAGCACAGCGCCCGCAGCTCGCCCTTGAACTTCGCAAAATTCTCCAGCGCCGGCAGCTTGGAATCGAAGAGATAACGCGGGCTCGAGACCCATTCGGCCCATTGCAGGAAGACGCCCTTGGGCAAATCCTCGCCGACGCCGGCCCAGCCCGGGGCGTAGCCGAGCGTGTGGGTGAGCGGGACGCCGATGAGGTTCATGAAGGCGAATACGCGGTATTTCTCCGGCGATGTCATCAGCCGCCACGTCGCGGCCTGCGAGGCCACGAACCCGGCGCGCGAGATTTCGCTGTTGTTGGCGATCAGCCCCAGCGCCTGGCCGCCGAAGGAATGGCCGACATAGGCCAGCGGCAGGGTGTTGTAGCGCTCCCGCATCCAGCTGACCGCGGCGGTGACGTCGAGCGCGGCCCAATCCGACATCGAGGCCTTGAAGCCGACCAGCGATTTCGGCTGGTTGTAGCCGACCATCGCCGGCAGCCGGGAATCGCCGATGCCGCGATAATCGTAAGTGAGGACCGCGCAGCCGCGATGGGCGAGGTAGGAGGCAAAGCCCCGATAAATCTTGCGCGGCACGGCGGTGGCCGAATTGATCAGGACGGCATGGCGCTTGGTGCCGCGCGGCAGGAACAGGGTGCCTGCCAGGGCATACCCGTCGGTCGCCGGGAAGTTGATCTCGTCGATGAAAACGTCGTCCAGTGCCGCGTCCATGGGCGCAAGGTATCCTGCCAGTTTGCCTCGCCGTCCCAGCAAATGCGAATTTGGCTTTCCCCGCAAGGGCTTGCAGTGCCGACTGGATTTACAACTGGCGGGGCGGGGCCAGCCTGTGTATAAGGCGGCCCTCGCAACCCCTAGATCAGGTTGTGCTTTTTGCTTCACGGAGAGATTGCGATGTCCGAGCGGTGGACGCCCGAGTCCTGGCGCAGCAAGCCGGTGCTACAGGTGCCCGACTATCCCGACGCCAAGGCCCTGGCCGACGTGGAGGCGCAGCTCGCGACCTTTCCGCCGCTGGTGTTCGCGGGCGAGGCGCGCAACCTGAAGAAGGCGCTGGCCCGCGTTGCGGCCGGCGAGGCCTTCCTGCTCCAGGGCGGTGACTGCGCCGAGAGCTTTGCCGAGCACGGCGCCAACAACATCCGCGATTTCTTCCGCGTGCTGCTGCAGATGGCGGTGGTGCTGACCTACGCCGGCGCGGTGCCGGTGGTGAAGGTCGGCCGCATCGCCGGCCAGTTTGCAAAGCCGCGCTCGTCGCCGACCGAGAAGCTCAATGGCGTCGAGCTGCCGAGCTATCGCGGCGACATCGTCAACGACATCGCCTTCACCAGGGAAGCGCGCGTGCCGGATCCGCAGCGCCAGCTGATGGCCTATCGCCAGTCGGCCGCGACGCTGAACCTGCTGCGCGCGTTTGCGACCGGCGGCTACGCCAATCTCGGCAGCGTGCATGAGTGGATGCTCGGCTTCCTCAAGGATTCGCCGCAGTCCCGCCGCTACAAGGAATTGGCCGACCGCATCTCCGACGCGCTCAACTTCATGCGCGCCTGCGGCCTCGATCTCGAGAGCCATCCCGAGCTGCGCGCCACCGATTTCTACACCAGCCACGAGGCGCTGCTGCTCGGCTACGAGCAGGCCATGACCCGCGTCGATTCCACCACCGGCGACTGGTACGCGACCTCGGGCCACATGATCTGGATCGGCGACCGCACCCGCCAGCTCGATCACGGCCATATCGAATATTTCCGGGGCATCAAGAATCCGATCGGGCTGAAATGCGGCCCGTCGCTCAAGTCCGACGAGCTTTTGAAGCTGATCGACGTGCTCAATCCCGACAACGAGCCGGGACGGCTGACGCTGATCGGCCGCTTCGGCTCCGACAAGGTCGGCGAGCATCTGCCGAACATGATCCGCGCCGTGAAGCGCGAGGGCAAAGTGGTGGTCTGGTCGTGCGATCCCATGCACGGCAACACCATCACCTCGACCTCGGGCTACAAGACGCGCCCGTTCGACCGCGTCCTGTCGGAGGTGAAGTCTTTCTTCACGATCCATGCCGCCGAAGGCACCCATGCCGGCGGCGTGCATCTGGAGATGACCGGGCAGGACGTCACCGAGTGTATCGGCGGCGCCCGCGCCATCACGGACGAGGACCTCAACGACCGCTATCACACGGTCTGCGATCCCCGCCTCAATGCCGAGCAATCCATCGACATGGCTTTCCTGATCGCTGAGCTCCTCAAGCAGGAACGCGCCGGCAAGGCCACGCCGATGCCGGCCGCAGCGGGGCTCTAGGATCTTGCTGCGGATCTGGAAGGCCACGATCAATTCCCGTAACGGTCTGGCCTTTGCGTTCCGATCGGAGCAGGCCGTCCGCGAGGAGATATTTGCGCTCCTGGTGTCGCTGCCGCTGGCCTGGTTGGTCGGCGCGACCGCGATGCGCGCGGTCGAGCTGGTCTGTTCGGTTGCGTTCGTGCTGACAGTCGAGCTGCTCAACACCGCGATCGAAAAGCTGGCCGACCGGCTGACGATGGATCACGACAAGCAGATCGGGCGGGTCAAGGACATGGGCTCGGCGGCCGTCGGCGTCGCGCTGCTGATGGCAGGCGCGTTCTGGATCATCGCCATCATCGAGCGACTGGGATTTATCTGATCGGAGCGCGGCGGCCATGACCGAACGTCTCAAAGCATTCGCGGTCACGCTCGCCCAGCTCAATCCGACCCTGGGCGACATCGAGGGCAATGCCGCGAAGGCGCGCGATGCGCGCGCGAGGGCCATCGCCGACGGCGCCGATCTCGTGCTGTTTCCGGAATTGTTTATCGCCGGCTATCCGCCGGAAGACCTCGTGCAGAAGCCGGCCTTCCAGGCGGCCTGCCGCGCTGCGATCGAGGCACTGGCCCGCGAGACCGCCGATGGCGGGCCGGCCATGCTGGTCGGCACGCCCTGGGTCGAGGACGGCAAGCTCTACAATGCGTGCGCGCTGCTCGACGGCGGGCGCATCGCTGGCCTGCGTTTCAAATGCAATCTGCCGAATTACGGCGTGTTCGACGAGAAGCGGCTGTTTTCGCGCGGCCCTGCGGCGGGCCCTGTGACCGTGCGCGGCGTGCGCATCGGCGTCCCTATCTGCGAGGACATCTGGCTGGAAGAGTCCCAGGATTACGAGAACGTGGTCGAGACGCTGGCCGAGACCGGCGCCGAGATCATCCTGGTGCCGAACGGCTCGCCTTACGCCCGCGACAAGAACGACGTGCGCCTGTCGGTCGCGGTCGCCCGCGTCACCGAGAGCGGCCTGCCGCTGGTCTATCTCAACCAGATCGGCGGCCAGGATGAGCTGGTGTTCGACGGCGCCTCCTTCGCGCTCAACGGCGATCTTTCGCTTGCGGCGCAATTGCCGGCGTTCGAGGAGAGCATCGTCACGCTGCGCTTTGTGAGAAATGGCGACGACTGGCGCTGCACGGGCCCGGTCGCCGAGCAACCCGAGGGCGACAAGGCCGATTACGCCGCCTGCGTGCTGGGCCTGCGCGACTACGTCACCAAGAACGACTTTCCCGGCGTGCTGCTCGGCATTTCCGGCGGTATCGATTCGGCCCTCTGCGCGGCGATCGTGGTCGATGCGCTCGGCGCCGATCAGGTGCATGGCGTGATGCTGCCGTATCGCTACACCGCAGCACACTCGATCGCCGATGCGGGCGAGCTCGCCGGCCATCTCGGCATCCGCTACGAGGTGCTGCCGATCGCGGAGGCCGTGACCGGCTTCGAGACCATCCTCTCGGGCCTCTTCAAGAATCTGCCGCCCGATATCACCGAGGAAAACCTCCAGGCCCGCAGCCGCGGCACGCTCTTGATGGCGATCTCCAACAAGACCGGGTTGATGGTGGTGACGACAGGCAACAAGTCGGAAATGTCGGTCGGCTACGCCACGCTCTATGGCGACATGAACGGCGGCTTCAACCCGATCAAGGATATTTACAAGACACAGGTGTTTCGGCTGGCAAGCCTGCGCAACGGCTGGAAGCCCGATGGTGCGCTCGGGCCGGCGGGCGAGGTGATTCCGCCCGACATCATCACGCGGCCGCCGAGCGCAGAGCTGCGCGAGAACCAGACCGACCAGGATTCGCTGCCGCCCTATGAGGTGCTCGATGTCATCCTGGAGCGTCTTGTCGAGCGCGAGCAGCCGCTGGATCAGATCATCGCCGCCGGTTTCGATCGCGAAACGGTCACCCGGATCGACCATCTGCTCAACGTCGCCGAATACAAGCGCCGCCAGGCCGCGCCCGGCGTGAAGGTGACGCCCAGGAATTTCGGCCGCGACCGCCGCTATCCCATCACCAACCGCTTTCGCGACAAGGGGGAGGGGCTGCCCGCCGTCGACGAAACGTTGGTCTCGCGCGGCAGCAAGGCGTCGATCGACGCGTTCGAGGGGTGAGGGTAGAGACTGGCCTGCCGGTGCTACGACGGGGTTGCGAAAAACAGCACCCGCAGGAAGTGCGTGTATTCGGATTCGAGCACCATGATCGACACAAATACCAACACCGCGATCGGCGGCAGCAGGATGGCGTAGGCCAAGGCCAGTCGCTCCCAAGCCATGTGCATGAAGACGGCGACGATCAGGCCGGCCTTCAACATCATGAACAGCAGGATCAGCGACCACCTCAGATAGCCATGCAGGCCAAAATAGTCGACGAGGTAGGAGCCCGTGCTGAGGACAAACAACCAGCCCCAGACCACCAAGTAGAGCTTGATCGGGTGCTGTTGACCCTTGGCGTGAACGGCTGCCGTTGCGACTGCGCCATGCGCCGGAGTGTGGAGCTGTCCTTCCATGTGTACCGCCGCGTTTGTCATGCGCCGACCTCACCAAAGATAGAAGAATGCAAAGATGAACACCCACACGAGATCGACGAAGTGCCAGTACAGGCCCATGATCTCGACGATCTCGTAATAACCCTTGCGGCTGGTGAAGAAGCCACGCCTCTCGACGTCGAAGTCGCCGCGCAAGACCTTCCGCGCAATGGCGATCAGGAAGATCACGCCGATCGTCACGTGGGTGCCGTGGAAGCCCGTGATCATGAAGAAGCTCGCGCCGAACTGCGGTGCGCCCCACGGATTGCCCCAGGGCCGGACACCCTCCATGATCAGCTTGGTCCATTCGAAGGCCTGCATGCCGACGAAGGTTGCGCCGAACGCCGCCGTGACCAGCATCAAGGCTGCGGTTCTCACGCGATCGCGGCGGTAGCCGAAATTGACGGCCATCGCCATCGTTCCGCTGCTGCTGATCAGCACGAAGGTCATGATGGCGATCAGGATCAGGGGGATGTGGTTGCCGCCGATATTGAGGGCGAAGACTTCGCTGGGATTCGGCCAGGGCACGGTCGTCGACATGCGCGCCGTCATGTAGGAGAGCAGGAAGCAACTGAAGATGAAGGTGTCGCTGAGGAGGAAGATCCACATCATGGCCTTGCCCCAGGACACGTTCTTGAAGGCGCGCTGATCAGACGCCCAGTCGGCGGCGATGCCGCGCCAGCCCTCAAGCCGCGCAGTCGAATGGCCCGGATTTGTCAGCACGGTCTCTGCCATCTGGTCTCGCCTCCCTAGCTCAGCAATCGCCGACAGATGTTGACGAAATCGTCGGTCCAGCCCGTGAGAAGCCCGAGCAGCACAAGCCAGACCAGCAGCAGGAAATGCCAATAGATGGCGCACAGCTCCACGCTCAAGCGCATGTCGGCGATCCCGGCGCCGCGCCACATCTTGGTCGAGGTTCGGCCCAAAGCCACCAGACCACCGGTCAGATGCAGCCCGTGCACTGCGGTCAACAGGTAGAAGAAGGAGTTCGCCGGATTGGACGCCACGAAATATCCGGCCGCGCCGAGCTGTTGCCAGGCCAGGAGCTGTCCGCCGAGGAAGATCACGGCAGCTGCGCCGCCCGCGAGCAGGCCGATCATGACGCCTTCAGCGTCGTCTCGGTGCGCGGCCACGTAGGACCATTGCAGCGCGACGCTGCTCAGGATCAGGACGCCCGTGTTGAACCACAGCAGCCGCGGCACGGGCAGCGTCCGCCAGTCCGCCACGTCCATGCGCATCGAGTAGGCGCTGATGAAGAGGACGAACAATGCGCTCGCGACGGCGAGAAACACGCCAAGTCCGACCTTCGCTGCCGGCCAGGTCATGGCATCGCCGCCGGGGAAATCACCAGCCGGGCCTTCCTCCAGCCAGGGCTTCGCCGTCAGCCGCTGCTGCGACAGCCACCACCCGGCGATCACCGCAAGCACAGCCAGGAAAAGGATGATGGCGCTCACGAAGCAGCTCCCTGAATGAGCTGCGTCGCGTGCGGCGGCTGGTTCTGCGGAATGAAGTCCTCCGCGGCGCCAGGCACACTGTAATCATAGGCCCAGCGGTACACGACCGGGAGCTCCTTGCCCCAGTTGCCGTGCCCCGGAGGCGTCTCCGGCGTCTGCCATTCCAGCGTCGTCGCCCGCCACGGATTGCCGCCTGAGGCCTCACCTTTGAACAGGCTCCAGGCAAGATTGAACAGGAACACCATCTGGCTGAAGCCGACGGTCAAGGCCACCACGGAGATGAAGGCGTTCAGTGAATGGGCCGAGGACGGGATGAACGACGTATCTCCAAGTTCGAAATACCGGCGCGGAACCCCGAGCAGTCCAAGATAGTGCATGGGGAAGAAGATCAGGTAGGCGCCGAGGAAAGTGACCCAGAAGTGAAACTTGCCGAGTGCGTCATTGTACATTCGCCCCGTGACCTTGGGGTACCAGTGATAGATCGCGCCGAGCACGACCATGATCGGCGCCACGCCCATCACCATGTGGAAATGCGCGACCACGAACATGGTATCCGAGAGGGGCACGTCGACGACGACGTTGCCGAGGAAGAGGCCGGTGAGCCCGCCGTTCACGAAGGTGATGATGAAGCCGAGGGCGAACAGCATCGGCACCCTGAGATGAATGTCGCCGCGCCACAGGGTCAGCACCCAGTTGTAGACCTTGATCGCAGTGGGGATGGCGATGATGAGCGTCGTGGTGGCGAAGAAGTACCCGAATTGCGGGAACATGCCGCTCACATACATGTGGTGCGCCCATACGATGAAGCTGAGCGCGCCGATGGCCACGATCGCCCAGACCATCATGCGGTAACCGAAGATGTTCTTGCGTGCATGGGTGCTGATCAGATCGGAAACGATGCCGAAGGCGGGCAGGGCAACGATGTAGACCTCGGGGTGGCCGAAGAACCAGAACAGGTGCTGGAAGAGCAGCGGGCTGCCCCCGCCATATTTCGATAGCTGGCCCATCTCGACGAGGGAGGGCATGAAGAAACTGGTTCCCAGCAGGCGGTCGAGCAGCAGCATGACCGAGGCAACGAAAAGTGCAGGGAATGCCAGCAACGCCATCACGGTTGCCGTGAAAATGCCCCACACCGTCAGGGGCAGGCGCATCAACGTCATGCCGCGGGTGCGTGCCTGGAGCACCGTCACCACGTAATTCAGCCCGCCCATGGTGAAGCCGATGATGAACAGGATCAGGGACGACATCATGAGAATGATGCCCCAATCCTGCCCGGGCGTTCCGGAGAGGATTGCTTGCGGCGGGTACAGCGTCCAGCCGGCGCCGGTCGGGCCGCCGGGCACGAAGAATGTCGAGGCCAGCACGAGGACTGCGAGCAGGTAGACCCAATAGCTCAGCATGTTCACATAGGGGAAGACCATGTCCCGGGCGCCGACCATCAGCGGGATCAGGTAGTTGCCGAAGCCGCCCAGGAACAATGCGGTGAGCAGGTAGATCACCATGATCATGCCGTGCATGGTGATGAACTGAAGGTACTGGTTGGCATCGATGAAGGAGAAGGTGCCGGGGAATCCCAGCTGCAGTCGCATCAGCCACGAGAGCACCAGGGCCACCAGCCCGATGGCCGAGGCCGTCAGCGAGTACTGAATGGCGATCACCTTGGCGTCCTGCGAGAAGACATACCGTGTCCACCAGCTCCTCGGATGATAGAGCTCGACATCAGGTACTTCGGCAGGCGGAGTGCCTGCGATCCCTTCATATGGAATATCGACCATAGAAAACCTCCTCGGTCGTTTCCATCGGGGGCGATGAGTTGGTCTCACGCACCCGATCCATCTTCGCGGCGGCGCCTTGCTACTTGCCGCCGGATTGATATGTCGCCTTCACGACGGTGCTTGCAGGCGGCAATCCTGCAAACGTTTTCTGTTGCTCCAGCCAGGCGTGATATTCACGCTCTTCGTCGACGATGACCTTGGCCCGCATCTGATAGTGAGCCGCGCCACAAAGCTCCGCACAGAGAACGTCGAACGTTCCGGTTCGGATCGGCGTGATCCAGAAATAAGTCACCATGCCCGGAACCATGTCCATCTTGGCCCGGAATTCGGGCACGTAGAAATCGTGCAGGACATCAACCGAGCGGAGCAGAACCTTGACCGGCTTTCCCAGTTGAAGGTGCAGGTCGCCGTTCTCGATCACGACGTCGTCCTGCGCATGCGGATCATCGCGATTGAGCCCCATCGGATTTTCGGACGCGATGTTGCGGACATCGGATGTGCCCAATCGCCCATCCTTGCCCGGAAGGCGGAAGCTCCATTGCCATTGCTGGCCCATCACCTCGACCTCGGTGGCATCCGCAGGGACCGTCACGAACTGGTGCCAGACCACGAGGCCAGGGGCGAGCATCGCCGCGACGCCGATTCCGGTTCCCACGCTCAGCCACCATTCGAGCTTTTTGTTTTCAGGATTGTAGTCAGCCCGTCTTCCCTCCTTGTGGTGAAAGCGGAAGACGCAATAGGCCATGAAGGCGATGACCGCGACGAAAACGAAGCCCGTGATCCAGAACGTGATGTTGATGGTGTGATCGATATAGGCCCAATTCGTGGCGATCGGCGTCCACCACCATGGGCTGTAGAGGTGAAACAGCACCGAGCCGATCGCGACCAGAAGCAGTATCAGTGCGACAGCCATCCTGATCCATCCTTGCCATCGAAGGCTACGGATACGAATCCAGGGCGGAGCTCATGTCTGTCGCGATGGCTGGCCTTTTTCGGTTGGCACTTATGCCATCGCCGGCCTCTTGCCTCGCCCATTCCACTGGCCGCGAAATCAAGAGAATATTCGCGACCATCAACTCTAAGGGCGTCTGCGTCTAAAATGATACCAGCCTAACCCGGCGTCAATAGCGCAATGTAGGTGCCCCGACGTGGTTGATCGCCGTGCTGGCGGCGCAGGTTGGGTCTGGGTGATGCGACGCACAAATCCGTGCTAGTGCACAATTCACCCAACCGTGAGTGCAGCCTTGCGCCGCAAGCGCTAAACTTTGCGAGGCAGGTCGCGACGGGTTCCGTCCGGCCAGGCTCGTTCGTTGAACCTGGGTTGCCGTACTCGACCCATCGCGTTTCCTGCTCATCAGGCGGACACGCGTGGCTGGAAAGCGCGTGTTATCGAAACCGCGATTTTCAGCACGGGAGGTCCGTTCATGGCCACTCTGTACTCCCACGACATCATCAGGCGGCACGTATTCGGCGAAGCGGCCTCTTATCCCGTTCGCAAGATCAGCCTGTCCGATCTGACCGAGGCCCTGCGCCTGGGTTGGGAGGATTTCCAGGCGATGCCGAGTCACGCGATCGTCGTGTGCGTGATTTATCCCGTTCTCGGTCTCGTCCTGTTCAGGATGGTTCTCGGCTATTCGGTGCTGCCGCTACTATTTCCACTGGCCGCCGGCTTTGCCCTGATTGGACCGTTTGCCGCGATCGGTCTCTACGAACTCAGCCGGCGTCGTGAGCGCGGCGAGGAGGTCGATGCATGGGATGCGGTCAAGGTGCTGCGCGCACCGTCGTTGGGCGCCATGGTCGAACTCGGCATGCTCCTGCTGGTCCTGTTCGGGGCCTGGATCGGTGTCGCGAACGCAATCTATGTCTCAATCTTCGGTCATGCGGCGGCCGCAAGCATTCCCGACTTCGCAACGCGCGTGCTGACGACACCGGAAGGCTGGTCGCTCATCATCGTCGGTTGCGGTGTCGGCTTCCTGTTTGCGGTTGTGGCTTTGTGTGTCAGCGTCGTGTCGTTTCCGTTGATGCTCGACCGGCATGCGACTGCGATAGACGCGATCCGCACCTCGCTCCGAGCAGTAGCGGCGAACCCGGTTGCGATGGCCGGATGGGGCGTCATCGTCGCGGTGCTGCTCGTGATCGGCTCGTTACCGCTCTTCGTCGGTCTCGCTGTCGTTCTGCCGGTGCTTGGCCATGCCACCTGGCACCTCTATCGGCGGGTGGTCGAGCCAAATCCGAATCCACCGGACGCGCCGCCGCCGCCCAGGAAGGGAAGGCGCTACGCGGCGGACTTTCCGGCCAATCTCTTCCCGTGGAGCCGCGAGGGTGAGTGAGACGGGCGATCGCGCCCCATTGATTGTTGGCATCATCCGCGAAAGCGGATGATCCAATACTCCGCGGCGCTGCCGGTGCGCGCCAACTGTCGACATGGAATACTGTCATGCCCCGCTTGCCGCCTACGCTGAAGCTTCGGCGAGCCAAGACCTCAAACCCCGGCGAAGCCTTGGCGTAGCCGGGTCGCGGGGCATGAGCAAAAGGTGATTTACTTTTGCTGCTGCGGCAGGAAGGTCGGCCCGACCGACCGGATCGGCTTGTTCTCGGAGCTCGCAGGGGGGGCGGTATCTGCCGGCGGCGTCGCGGCCGGTGCATTCGCCGTCGTCGGCGCGGGAGCTGCGCCCTTCTTTGCATTCGCAGCCGTGCCCTTGTTGAGCCGCTGCTGCTGCATCTTCTTGGCGCTCTCCTCGGTGACGATGATGTCGCCCTGCTGCTCGGCCGCCGCCTTGTCGTCGGCCGATTTCAACGCGTCCGCCCAGGTCTGTCCCGCGGCCTTGCAGGAGCAGGACGGGTTGAACTCGCTGCGGAATTTGAAAGCGGTCGGAAGCGCCGTGTAGGGCTGGCCACTGACCGAGACCGCGGAGTTCATGTCTTCGCCGGGATTGCGATGGGTGTAGAGCACGGCTTCCGCGGCCGGGCAGAGTGCCTTGCAGGTCTTCTCGTCGTCGGGGAAGCGCGCCGGCACCGTCGCAAACGAGACCGGGAAATAGGCGCCGTCGCAGGTGCGCACGCACACGGTACGATAGGTGCCGGATTGCGGCCCGAGATCGGAGGGCGGCACGCCTTGCGGATTGCCCGCGTTGTTGCCGCCGAACAGATTGCTGAGGAAGTTGCCGCCGCCCTGCGACTGCACGGCGTTGGCATATTGCGGGCCGCAATTGTTCTGCGCCAGCGCAACCAGCACCGAGCGGCGCTGACTGTCGCGTTCCGCGCTGAAGCCACCGCCGCGCAAACGCTCGAGATTGCCGGTGATCTGGTCCAGATTGGCGCGCATCTGCTGGATCTGGGTGTTGACCGGTCCGCATTGGGCCGACTGGCCGTTGAACAGCGAGAAGAAGCCGGAGGAATCGCAGCCCATGCGCTTGGCCTGCATGGTGACGCGGTCCAGCTCGGCCTGCTGCTTGGCCTGGGAATCCTGGTAGCGGCGGATTTGATCTTCGCGCGCGGGGTCACCACCGCCGCCGCGGTCCAGCGCCGCGAGCTGGCCTTCCAACCGCACGCACATCGGATTGGGCCCAAGTCCGTTCTGGCCGGGCTGAGGCGGCGGTCCGGGCGGACCGGCCTGCGCGAGGGCGCCGGTGACGAGCACAGCCGTGCTCATGAGCACGGTGCAGGCAAGAAGCAAGCGAGCACGAGAGAGGGACAAGAATTCAGGCATATCCGCCATTCTAGCGAGGTCATGGCCCAATGTGACTTGGACTGAAGCGACTTGGACTGAGGCGACTTGGACGCCGAAGCGATTTGGGCGCCGAAGCGCGCCCTCCCAATAGCCGCTTCCTGCGGCATCGTCACGTCGTTTTGGGGGCCAATGGACCGGGCCTAAGCTGCGCCAGCTCCGAGCGAATTCAGCGCTGGCAAGTGATCGCGACATATTCGTCGCAATGGCCATGGGAGCAGTTTGCGCCGGATTTGGGGACAGAGCCGGTAATTTCGTCGGGATCGACCCGGCGATAGCTTGATGCCTGGGCAAAATCTCGTGACTGGCAGTAGGTGCGGGCGACGGAGGCGCCGCATTTCTCGCCCTTGGCCAGGCACTGATCGACGCCGTAGCCGTCAGCCTGGTTGGCGATGATGAAGACGCGGGTCTCGGCGCGGGCACCGGATGCCGCGAGGATCGAGGCGCTGAAAATGAGCGCGAGCAAGGATCGCATGAAAATACCGGGAGGCAAAAAAGGGAACAATCTGGTTCCAGAATGGGCTCAAATAGTTAAGGATCACGAACCATCCCGGCGGGCTGCGCGCTTTGCGGACATAAAACGGCATTTCCGCGGCTCCCTTGACGCGGGGCCGCCTCATAGCCCATATGTGGCCGCATGAACGGTCTCCTCGCCATTTGCGCCATTTGCCGCGAGATTATGAGCTAGCGATTCGCTGGCTGGAGCCGTCTTTTCTCAAAAACATTGAGAGCCTTGGACGCCCGGCCAACAGCCGACGGGTATCCATATGGAATTGCGCCTTTACGATACGCTGACGAAGGAAAAACGCATCTTCGCGCCGCTCGATGCGAAAGACGTCCGCATGTATGTCTGCGGGCCGACCGTCTATGACTTCGCCCATATCGGCAATGCACGGCCGGTGATCGTGTTCGACGTGCTGTTTCGGCTGCTGCGCCATCTCTATGGCGAGGCGCACGTCAAATATGTCCGTAACATCACCGACGTCGACGACAAGATCAACGACCGCGCCGCGCGCGATTTCCCGGGCCTGCCGCTGAACGAGGCCATTCGCAAGGTCACCGAGCAGACCGGCAAGCAGTTTCACGCCGACGTCGATGCGCTTCGAGCGCTTCGGCCGAGCGTCGAGCCGCGCGCGACCGAGCATATCGGCGAGATGCGCGAGATCATCGAGCGGCTGATCAAGGGCGGCTTTGCCTATGCCGCCGAGGACCATGTTCTGTTCTCGCCGCAGGCGATGAACGCAGCAAATTCCTCGCTGCCCCGCTACGGTGCCCTGTCGAAGCGATCGCTCGACGAGATGATCGCCGGCGCCCGCGTCGATGTCGCGCCCTACAAGCGCGATGCCACCGATTTCGTGCTGTGGAAGCCGTCCAAGCCGGGCGAGCCGTCATGGCCGTCACCGGCCGGCATCAAGGCCGAGGGGCGTCCCGGCTGGCACATCGAGTGCTCGGCCATGGCCTGGAAGCATCTCGGCGAGCATTTCGACATCCATGGCGGCGGCATCGATCTCGTCTTTCCGCATCACGAGAACGAGGTCGCACAGACCTGCTGCGCCTTCCACCGAGAGCGCATGGCGAATTATTGGATGCACAACGGCTTCCTGCAGGTCGAGAGTGAGAAGATGTCGAAGAGCCTCGGCAACTTCATCACGATCCATGAGCTGCTCGCGGATTGGCCCGGCGAGGTACTGCGCTTGAACATGCTCAAGACGCACTACCGCTCACCGATCGACTGGACCATGAAGTCGCTGGAGGAGAGCGCCAAGACGCTCGACGACTGGTATCGCGTTGCCGCCGACGTCGCGCCCGGCGAGCCGGCCGCGTCGGTGGTCGAGCCGCTGCTCGACGATCTCAACACGCCGCTGGCGATCGCGGCGTTGCATGGCCTGCGTGGAGGTGACGTGGGTGCTCTGGCGGGCTCGTTGCGCCTGCTCGGCTTCTTGTCCGAGAGCGCAGCGCAGTGGGAAGGACGCAAGCAGCAGGCGAGCGGCGTCGATGCCGGGGAAGTCGAGCGCCTGATCGCGGAGCGGACGGCGGCCCGTAGCCGCAAGGACTTCAAGGAATCCGATCGCATTCGCGATCTGCTCGCTGCAATGGGCGTCGCGATCAAGGACTCCAAGGAAGGAACGACGTGGGAGGTCGCGCGATGAAACGGCCCGACACGCCTTTCCCGCGGCACTGGCTCTATTACATCGCGCTGAAGATCGCGCTGCTCGGGGGTGCCGTGGCGCTGGTTCTCAAGCTCTATGGGATGTGGTGAGGACGATGGGACAGACTTTGCCAAAGCCCGGCTTGCGGCCGTTCCTGCCGGCGGACGTGCCAATTCTTGCTGCGATCTTCACCTCCAGCATCGAGGAGCTGACTGGCGACGACTATAGCGAGGCGCAGCAGCAGGCCTGGATGGAGGTGGCGGACAGCGAAGAGTTCGGCAAGCACCTCGCGTCCGACCTGACGCTGATCGCGACGCTCGATGGCTCGCCGGTTGGTTTTGCCTCGCTGCGCGGCAATGACCACATCCGCATGCTCTATGTGCATCCGGCCGTCAGCGGGCAGGGCATCGCCACCATGCTGGTCGATGCGCTGGAAAAGCTTGCCGGCGGCCGCGGCGCGCAGAGCCTCAACGTCGATGCCAGCGACACCGCGCAGGGTTTTTTCGCCAAGCGCGGCTACACTGCCCAGCAGCGCAATAGCGTCACCATCAATGACGAATGGCTTGCCAACACCACCATGAAGAAGACGCTCGGAGCGGGGCAATGACCAAGGAGCGCCTTTATCTGTTCGACACCACGCTGCGCGATGGCGCGCAGACCAACGGCGTCGATTTCACGCTGACCGACAAGCAGGTCATCGCCGCGATGCTCGATGACCTCGGCATCGACTATGTCGAAGGCGGCTATCCCGGTGCCAATCCGATCGATACCGAGTTCTTCGGCAGCAAGCCCAAGCTCGCCCATGCGCGCTTCACGGCGTTCGGCATGACGCGACGGGCCGGGCGCTCGGTCTCGAACGATCCCGGTGTGGCCGGGCTTTTGGCAGCGAAGGCCGACGCGATCTGCTTCGTCGCGAAGGCATCCGCCTATCAGGTGCGCGTCGCGCTCGAGACGACGAAGGAGGAAAACCTCGCCTCGATCCGCGACAGCGTCGCGGCCGCGAAGGCCGCCGGTCGCGAAGTCATGCTCGATTGCGAGCATTTCTTCGACGGCTACAAGGAAGATGCGAGCTTCGCGCTCGCCTGCGCCAAGGCCGCCTTCGAGGCCGGCGCGCGCTGGGTGGTGCTGTGCGACACCAATGGCGGCACCATGCCGCACGAGGTCGAGGCCATCGTCACCGAAGTTACTAAGCACGTCCCCGGCGACCACGTCGGCATCCACGCCCATAACGACACCGAGCAGGCGGTGGCCAATTCACTCGCCGCGGTGCGTGCCGGCGCGCGGCAGATCCAGGGCACGCTGAACGGCCTTGGCGAGCGCTGCGGCAACGCCAATCTCTGCTCGCTGATCCCCACGCTGAAGCTGAAGCCGGAGTTTTCGGACGCCTTCGAGATCGGCGTCACGGCCGAGAAGCTGGCAACTCTGGTCAAGGTCTCGCGCACGCTCGACGACATGCTCAACCGGGTGCCGAACCGGCATGCTCCTTACGTCGGCGAGAGCGCCTTCGTCACCAAGACCGGCATCCATGCGTCCGCGGTGCTGAAGGACCCGCAGACATACGAGCACGTACTGCCGGAGACGGTCGGCAATCACCGCAAGGTCCTGGTCTCGGACCAGGCCGGACGATCCAACGTCATCGCCGAGCTCGACCGTGCCGGCATTCCCTACGAGAAGAGCGATCCGAAGCTGACGCGCCTCGTCGAGGAATTGAAGGAGCGCGAGGCGGCCGGCTATGCCTATGAATCCGCCAACGCTTCGTTCGAGCTGCTGGCGCGCCGCACGCTCGGCAAGGTGCCGCATTATTTCGAGGTCGAGCAGTTCGACGTCAATGTCGAGCAGCGCTACAATTCGCATGGCGAACGTGTCACCGTCGCTTTGGCCGTGGTGAAGGTCGACGTCGCCGGCGAGCACCTGATCTCGGCTGCCGAAGGCAATGGTCCCGTCAATGCGCTCGACGTTGCCCTGCGCAAGGACCTCGGCAAGTACCAGAAATACATCGAGGGGCTGAAGCTGATCGACTACCGCGTCCGTATCCTCAACGGCGGCACCGGCGCGGTCACGCGCGTCCTGATCGAGAGCGAGGACGAGAACGGCGACAGCTGGACCACGGTCGGCGTCTCCCCCAACATCATCGACGCCTCGTTCCAGGCGCTGATGGATTCGGTGATCTACAAGCTCGTGAAGTCGGGCGCGCCGGCGTAGTCCCTCGATGACTGTCATACCCCGCGAAGGCGGGGTATCCAGTACGCCGCGGCTTCTCGGTAGCTCTCGCGCGGCTCGGAGTACTGGATCGCCCGGTCAAGCCGGGCGATGACAGTGGGTGAGGAAAGGGCAGGGCATGATCGACCACATCTCCGTCGGCGTCAGCGATCTCGAGCGCGCCGCGAAATTCTACGAGGCAACGCTCGCCGCCCTCGGCCTTTCGCGCCTCGTCACGCGGCCGCGCACGGTCGGTTTCGGCAAGGCCTATCCGGAATTCTGGATCAATCTACGCGAGACCATGCCGCCCGTAGCCCCCGAAAGCGGCGTTCATATCTGCCTGCGGGCGAAGACGACAAGCGAGGTCGATGCGTTTCACGCCGCAGCGCTGTCCGCCGGCGGCGCCTCGGACGGTGCGCCCGGCATCCGTCCGCATGACCGCGTACGCTACTACGCGGCCTTCGTCACCGACCCCGATGGTAACCGGATCGAGGCGGTGACGTTTCCAAGCGAGTAGGACGTCAGAGCTTGCGCGCGACTTCCGGGGCGAGCTTCTTCTCGGCCTCGTCGATCTGGGCTGCGGCCGCCTTCAGCTTCGGCAGAATATCCTCGACCCGATCGGCCTTGAGGATGTCGACCGAAAGGCCGGCGCGGATGAACTCGGTCTGGCGCATGTGCGACAGCAGCGAGAACAGCGGCTCCCAGAAATTGTCGATGTTAGCCAGCAGGACCGGCTTGGCGTGACGGCCGAGCTGTTTCCAGGTCAATTGCTCGACCAGCTCTTCCAGCGTGCCGACGCCGCCGGGCAACGCCACGAAGGCGTCGGAGCGTTCGAACATCAAGCGCTTGCGCTCGTGCATGTCGGGGGTGACGATCATCTCCTGCACGCGTGTCAGCGCGTTCTCGCGCATCCGCAGGAATTCCGGGATGATGCCGGTGACGGTGCCGCCGTGATCGAGCACGGAGGTCGCGACCGAGCCCATCAGGCCGAGCGAGCCGCCGCCATAGACGAGCCGAACGTTGTTCTCGGCGAGCGCCTTGCCGAACGCCTTGGCGCCTTCGGTGAAGCGGGGATTGGTTCCGGGGCCGGAGCCGCAATAGACACAGACGGTTTTAATAGTGCTCATTGGTGCCATGATGCATTGCAGCGAAGAGGCGTCAAGTCCAATCGGTGATTCGGATCACCCGGAAATCTACCGGTAAATGGCGGCAAACAATCGAAGATTCGCCATCTGGCGGGGTGCGCTGGCATCGGGAAGGCTCTATATGACGTGCGAAAATCGTTAATCGCAGCGACGCCCGCATCCGGCGGGCTTTCAGGCTTTTTGATGGACCAACCTCAATCGTTCGACGGCGCCGACGTTCCCGATCCTCCTCCCGGCGGCGCACCGGAGCGGGCGACACTGATGGGCACGCTGGCTCATCTGTGGCCCTATATCTGGCCGGGCGACCGCTTCGACCTGAAGATGCGCGTGGTGTGGTCGCTTGTGCTGCTGCTCGCTGCCAAGCTGATCACGCTGACGGTGCCGTTCAGCTTCAAATGGGCGACGGATGCGCTGACCGGCGCCAACACGGCGCCGGTGCAGGCGGACAATTGGCACCTCTGGGTGATCGCCTCGCCGCTGTTGCTGACCGTGAGCTACGGCGTGATGCGCATCTTGATGGCGCTGCTGACGCAATGGCGCGACGGCATTTTCGCGCGCGTCGCCATGCATGCGGTGCGCAAGCTCGCCACCATCACCTTCGTCCACATGCACGAGCTCTCATTGCGCTTCCACCTCGAGCGCAAGACCGGCGGTCTGACGCGCGTGCTCGAGCGCGGGCGCGAGGGCATCGAGGTCATCGTGCGCATGGTGATCCTGCAGCTGATCCCGACCATCGTCGAGGTCTCGCTGCTGATGGCCGTGCTGCTCTGGCAGTTCGACTGGCGTTACGTGGTCGCCACCCTGACCACGGTCACGCTCTACATGTACTACACCTACATCGCGACCGAGTGGCGCATCGGCATCCGCCGCCGGATGAACGATTCCGACACCGAGGCGAACACCAAGGCGATCGACTCGCTGCTCAACTACGAGACCGTGAAGTATTTCGGCGCCGAGGCCCGCGAGGCGCAGCGCTACGACAAGTCGGTCGCGCGCTACGAGGAGGCGAGCGTCCACACCTACACCTCGCTCGCGGTGCTCAACACCGGCCAGGCCGTGATCTTCACGCTGGGGCTGACCGCGACCATGCTGATGTGCGCGATCGGCGTGCGCAATGGCACCAACACGGTCGGCGATTTCGTGCTGGTCAACGCCATGATGATCCAGCTCTACCAGCCGCTCAACTTCATGGGCATGGTCTATCGCGAGATCAAGCAGGCGATCATCGACATCGAGAAGATGTTCGGCGTGATCGGCCGCGAGGCCGAGATCAAGGACGCGCCCGATGCAACGCCCCTCGTCATCTCCGCCGGCACCGTGCGCTTCGAGGATGTGCGCTTTGCCTATGAGCCGACCCGCCCGATCCTCAAGGGTATCAGCTTCGAGGTCCCGGCCGGCAAGACCGTTGCCATCGTCGGTCCGTCGGGCGCGGGCAAGTCGACCATCTCGCGGCTTCTGTTTCGCCTCTATGATGTCTCCGGCGGCAGGATCCTGATCGACGGCCAGGACATCCGCGCGGTGACGCAGGATTCGCTTCGTGCCTCGATCGGCATGGTGCCTCAGGACACCGTGCTGTTCAACGACACCATCCGCTACAACATCCGCTATGGTCGCTGGGACGCCGATGACGCTGAAGTCGAAGAGGCCGCGCAGCTGGCGCAGATCGACCATTTCATCCGCATGGCGCCGATGGGCTACGAGACCCAGGTCGGCGAGCGCGGGCTCAAACTGTCCGGCGGCGAGAAGCAGCGCGTCGCGATCGCGCGCACCGTCCTGAAGGCGCCGCCGATCCTGGTGCTGGACGAGGCGACTTCGGCGCTCGATACCCATACTGAGCACGAGATCCAGGGCGCGCTCGACCGCGTGGCGAAGAACCGCACCTCGCTGGTGATCGCGCACCGGCTTTCGACCATCGTCGGGGCCGACGAGATCATCGTCCTGGATCAGGGCCGCATTGCCGAGCGGGGGACCCATGGCCAGTTGCTCGCGCATGGCGGTCTCTATGCCAGCATGTGGAACAGGCAGCGTGAGGCCGAGGCGGCACGCGAGAAGCTGGCCAAGATGGCCGATACCAGCGAGGCACCCAACCGGGAGCCGCCACCGGTCAACGACGCCCTGACGGCGCCCGCGGCGGCGGAGTGACCTTGTCTCCGGTCCCAACTCTGGCCTAAACAAGCCCGCGCGACGACCCGTGCCATTAACCCCGAGCGGCAGATACCGATGTCCATTCTCGATTCGATCCAGCGTCAGATCCCGCCGATCCACAAGGAGGGCTATCCCTTCATCGGCGGCTTTGCGCTGGCAAGCCTCGTCCTGTTCTGGCTGTGGTCGCCTTTGGGGTGGATCGGCACGATCCTGACCGTGTGGTGCGCGCTGTTCTTCCGCGACCCCGTGCGCGTGACGCCGGTGCGCGAGGGGCTTGTGGTGTCGCCGGCCGACGGCCGCGTCTCGATGATCACCATGGCGCTGCCGCCGGCCGAGCTCGGGCTCGGCGACCGGCCGCTGCCGCGCATCTCGGTGTTCATGAGCGTGTTCAACTGCCACGTGAACCGCGCTCCCGTAGCGGGCAGGGTGGACCGCATCGCCTACCGGCCTGGCCTTTTCATCAATGCCGAGCTCGACAAGGCCAGCGAGGACAATGAGCGCAACTCGCTGGTCATCTCGACAGCGACGGCGCGGATCGGCGTGGTGCAGATCGCAGGGCTCGTCGCTAAGCGCATCGTCTGCTTCGTCAGGGAGGGCCAGGCGATCGGCGCCGGCGAGCGCTTCGGCCTGATCCGCTTCGGCTCCCGGCTCGATGTCTATCTGCCCGTGGGGAGCAAAGCGCTGGTCTCGGAAGGGCAGACCGCGATCGCCGGCGAGACGATTTTGGCCGACCTTTCCGGAGACGACCCCAGCCGCGCCTTCCGCGCCAATTAACCAATAAGTCGGTCTGTGGGGGCCTTCCGCCGCAATGGCGGAGGGGGACGCGGCTTGCTATATCTCGCCTTGAGGTGAGGACCCGCGATGACGCCCTATGACTTCAAATACCCCGATACGCGCCGCCGGCGGTTCCGCCCGATTCCGGTGCGGATGCTGGTGCCCAACGTCATCACGCTGCTGGCGATCTGCGCCGGCCTGACCTCAATCCGGCTGTCGATCGAGGGGCGGATGTCGCTCGCGGTCTATGCCATCGTGTTCGCGGCCGCGCTCGACGGCATCGACGGCCGCATCGCGCGCATGATCAAGGGCCAGTCAAAGTTCGGCGCCGAGCTCGACAGCCTCGCCGATTTCGTCAATTTCGGCGTCGCGCCGGGCCTGATGCTGTATTTCTGGCAGCTGCACGAGCTCGGCAATGCCGGCTGGATCGCAGCCATGGTGTTCGCGATTTCCGGCGGCCTGCGCCTGGCGCGCTTCAATGCCACCATGGACGATCCAAACAAGCCGGCCTTCGCTGCCAATTTCTTCACCGGCGTGCCGGCGCCGGCCGGCGCGATCACCGTGCTGCTGCCGATCTATGTCGCGTTCCTCGATCTCGGCCGCTGGCCCGCAGGGTTGACCGCCGCCTACACACTGCTGATCGCCTTCCTGATGGTGTCGCGCCTGCCGGTGTTCTCCGGCAAGACCAAGCGCATGCGCGTGCCGCCGGAGCTGGTGCTGCCGGCGTTCGTCGCGGTGATCGTCTTCATCGCGCTGCTGATCGCCTATCCCTGGCACGTACTATCGATTGGCACGGTGCTGTATCTTCTCGCTTTGCCGCTCGGCTACAAATCCTATCGCGACCAGGCCCGCGCGATGGACGCCACCGCGCCGTCGGGAGGCGAGGTCACCTCGCCGCCGTCGGCGCCGACGCTGGCGAATTTGTCGGAGCCGCCCAACGACGACGACGACCGGCCCGGACGACTGCACTGAGCGGCCACGCGCGGATATCTGCCATGAGGCCCCCCGAGTTGGGTTGAGACCTGATCTCGGCTATATCGCCCTGTGCCGGCGGCATCGCGCCAACAGCGACCGCCAATCTGGGAGAGAACGCCGTGACTGATAAAGCGACCGGGCCGCTGCCCGCTTCCGTCCTCGAAGCGCTGGGCCGCTACGACACGCCGACGATCTGCAATGCCATGGAGATCGTGGCGCCCGAGCGCCGGCTGATCGGCTACACCACCAAGCAACTGGTCTGCCCGTTTCCCGACCTGCCGCCGATCGTCGGCTATGCCCGTACGGTCGCGATCCGCTCGGTGCTGAAATCCTCGCTTCCGGCCGAAGAGCAGTCCAGGCGCCGCATCGAGTATTACGAATATGTCGGCACCGGCCATGGTCCGCGCATCTCGGTGATCCAGGACATCGATGGTCCCGACGTCGGCTACGGCGCGTTCTGGGGCGAGGTGCAGAGCAACGTGCACAAGGCGCTCGGCTGTCTCGGCGTCATCACCGACGGCTCGATCCGCGACATCCCGCAATGGGCCCCTGGCTTCCAGGCGCTGGCCGGCTCGATCGGCCCGTCGCATGCCTGGGTGCATGCGGAGAGCTTTGGCGGCGAGGTTCGCGTTGCCGGCATGACCGTGAAGTCCGACGACCTGATCCACGCCGACCAGCACGGTGCGATTGTGATCCCGCTCGACATCGCCGCAAAGCTGCCGGAGGCCGCCGAACTCTGCGGCCGCCGCGAGAGACCGATCCTGGAGATCGCCCGTAGTCCCGACTTCTCGCTCGATAAGCTGAAGGCCGCGCTGAAGCGCTCGGCGGAGATTCACTGAGGGGTGATGGGCCGCCTAAGGCTGCGACACCGGCCGTGGGCCCCCCTGTTCCGTCAGAAACAGGGCGGCCTGATCCGGCTCGCCGAACACGGCAGCGGCGCACCCGATCAGGGTGAAGCCGCCTGCAAGGTCCCACAGCGTGATGTCCTCCGCATTGTCCGGAAGGTGGATCAAGCGCGCTGCGATCACCGCGAAGGCGGCCTCGGCAAAGAGCACGAGGCTGAAGGCCGGTAGAACGAGTTCCGGCTCGAGCAGGTGGAGCGCCAACACCGCAGGCAGCGCGGTGAGAAGACTGAACAGCGTCAACATTGCAAAACGGCTCCCGCGATGGAGCATGCTGCAGAGCTAGAATAGCAGTCATCCCTGGTTCCGCCCCCGTGGCGCAGGGCCGCAGCCGTTCGCCGGCTGGCGCGCTCAGCGCGGACCCACCAAAGCGCGATGCGATTGGGAAGAATCGTCATCGCGCTTTTAGGTTGTTATTCAAGTATGATCTTTTCGGAAAACCGGATCATGCTTTAGGTTTGCAACCTGTTCAATCTGTTGTCGGCTCGTGAGAGCCTGCGGTATGGAATGTCGTGACACACAAAACGGATCGCTTCTTCAGGAACCTCTGGCGGTTCAACGCAATCGCGCTTGCGGGCGCTACCGTTCTCTTCATCATGCTGGTTCTCTTTGTGACCGCATCGATGCTTTACGATCAGACGAGGCCGCGCCAGGTCACCAACGTGGTCAACGTCGGGGCGCAGGAAACGGTATCGAACGAGTTCGCGTTGGGAATACCGGGCGTGATCTCCGGCACGCCCTACGTCCTGGTGTCGTTGATTCGTGGACAGTCCTATGGTGGATCGGGCTCGCTGTACCCGAAGCGTTCGGACCGAAATGTCGTCAACCTGCTGTTCCTGAACGTCTCCACCAACGAGACCCGATGGCTGTTTGAAGGCGCGGGCCAGTTGATCATTGAAAACCACTCGATGTTCAACAGAATGAAGACCGGGCCGGATGATGGGCGAACGGCCGTGGGCTTCTTCTACGTCGTCGTCGACAAGGATACGGATGGCGACAAGCGGCTGAGCGAGCACGATGCTCTCTCCCTGGCGGTGACCGCAGTCGACGGGACCGGCTACAGGAAGTTGATCGATGGAATCGAACAGGTCTACGCCGTCCAGCAGGTCGCCGAGGACAAGGCGCTGGTGCTCTATCTGAAGGACAAGCACACCGTCTCGCAGCTGTTCAGCCTTCCCGGCATGCAGCCGCTCAAGCAGACGACAATTCCAAAGGTCGGCCTGAACTAGACGCCTGACCTTCATTGCTCCGTCGCGCCGCAATCATGGTTAGCAAAGCGTTGAAATTCGTGTCGGCCATCGGCAAAGCCGGCCTCATCCCGATGCGCTGCGCCGGTCTGGCGTGCCGGCTCAACTTAACCTTTACGCGGCTTTAAGGGCGGCACTCTAGGGTTTCCGATGCGGTTCGGGGTTGGGCCGCGCCAGCGGCCAGGACGGCCGTTGTTGCGTATGCGTTGGAGTATCCCATGGATATCATGACGAGCGTCGGGCTCATTGCGGGCATCATCGTCATCACGATGATGATCTTCATGGGCGGCGACCTTCACATGTTCATCTCCGAACATGCCATGATCATCATCTTCGGCGGCTCGATCTCCGCCACCATGATCCGCTTTCCGCTTTCGGCGCTCCTGCACGGCCTTCCGCTCGGCGCCAAGTTCGCCTTCACCATGAGCCGCCTGTCGGCGCACGACCTCGTCGACGAGCTCGCCCGCATCGCCGAGATCGCCCGCAAGCAGGGCCCGGTGGGTCTGGAAAAGGTCGAGACCGACGAGCCCTTCCTCGCCAAGGGCATCCGCTACGTCGCCGACGGCTACGACCTCGACTTCATCCGCGACAATCTCGAGCGCGACCGCGACAACTTCCTGATGCACCTCGACGAGGGCAGCAAGATCTACCGCGCCATCGGCGACTGCGCTCCGGCCTTCGGCATGATCGGCACCCTGATCGGCATGGTGCAGATGTTCGCCAACATGACCGACCCTTCCAAGCTCGGCCCGTTCATGGCGACCGCGCTGCTCGCCACGCTCTACGGCGCGCTGGTCGCGAACCTGTTCTGTCTGCCGATCGCCGACAAGCTGCACGGCAAGCTGCTGGACGAGGAGACCAACCGCACGCTGATCATCGACGGCATCCTGATGATCCGCGACTCCAAGAGCCCGACCCTGGTGCGCGAAATGCTGCTGGCCTACCTGCCGGAGAAGCATCGCCACGCCGAGGGCGAGCCGGTGCCGGCGTAAGTCCGCCCGCCGGGATTTGAGACATGGCCAAGAAGAAACGCGGCGATGCCCATGGAGGCGGTCACGGCTGGTTCGTGACCTTCGCCGACCTCATGGGCCTAATGATGAGCTTCTTCGTGATGCTCGTGGCGTTCTCGACGCAGGACGCCAACAAGCTGAAGATCGTCGCGGGATCGATGCGCGACGCCTTCGGCGTGCAGAGCGAAGCGCGCTATGCCGGTATCGTCGAGTCCGACGGTTTGCCGACCCGCCCGCGGCTGAAGAACGTCGACCATATCCAGCCCGAGGATGCCTCCAACACGCCGACGCCGGACCAGGAGGATCGCGACCGCACGTCGGGCGCGAAGATCAAGGTCGACCGCAATTTCGCGCTCGCCGCAGCCTCGCTGCGCCAGGCGTTGCAGGACATGCCGGAGCTGACCGAGATGTCCAAGCACATCATGTTCGAGGAGACCAAGCAGGGTCTCAATCTGGAGATTGTCGACCAGGACGGCCGTTCGATGTTCGCCGACGGCTCCAAGGTGCCCTATGATCGCACCCGCCGTCTGGTCGAGAAGCTCGCGATCCCGCTCAAGGCCACGCCGCTGCGCGTCTCCATCGCCGGCCATACCGCGGCCGGCTTCGTGCCGACCCGCAGCGACTACGGCGCCTTCGATCTGTCGGCCGATCGCGCCAATGCCGTGCGCCAGATCCTCGAACGCGAGGGCCTGCCGCCGTCGCACATCTTCGCCGTCTCCGGCAAGGCGGACACCCAGCCGCTGTTTCCGGACGATCCTTCGCTCGCGGCCAACCGGCGGGTGACCATCACCCTGATGCGCGAAGATCCGCCGCTGCCGCCGAATCTGAAGCCCTAACCCCCTTGCGCTACCATCTTACCTGAGGCATGTCGTCGCGCTGGCGATGAGCGTGGCTGCGGCGTCACAGCATCCAGCTCGGCGCCTGCTATGGTGGTGCGCCGATTGACAGGCGCGCCGGAAGAGTCAAAAGGCGCCGGATCAATTCCAGGGAAGAAGCGTTTTCCACCCTCATGACGGCGAGCATCACACAGGCCGAGACCCAGGACGGGCCGGTCACTTCAGGCTTTTGGTCCCTTACGCTCGGGAGCATCGGCGTCGTCTTCGGCGATATCGGCACTTCGCCGCTCTACGCATTCCACGAGGCTGTCAGGGGCGCCGCCCATGGCGAGCCGGTCTCGCGGGTCATGGTTCTCGGCGTGCTCTCCCTGATCCTGTGGGCGCTGCTGATCGTCGTCACCGCCAAATACGTGCTGCTGCTGCTGCGCGCCGACAACAACGGGGAGGGCGGCACGCTCTCGCTGATGGCGCTCGGGCAGCGCGCGCTCGGGCGGCGGAGCTGGTTCCTGCTGGCCCTCGGTGTGGTCGGCGCTTCCATGTTCATCGGCGATTCCATGATCACGCCGGCGATCTCAGTGCTATCGGCGGTCGAAGGCCTGAAGCTCGCAACCCCTGCGTTCGAGCATTATGTCGTGCCGCTCACGGTCCTTATTCTGGCGTTGCTGTTCGCGGTCCAGAGCAAGGGGACCGCGCTGGTCGCCTCGGCCTTCGGGCCGGTGATGGTGATCTGGTTCACCGTCATCGCCGTGATGGGAGCCGTCCACATCGCCGACGATCCGTCCGTGCTGGCGGCGATCAATCCCTATTACGCCGTGCAGTTCGTGCTGTCGCACGGCACGATTGGTCTTGTTACCCTCGGCGCCGTGTTCCTGGCGGTGACCGGGGGCGAGGCGCTCTATGCCGATCTCGGCCATTTCGGGCGCAAGCCGATCCAGTCGGCCTGGATGTTCTTCGTGCTGCCCGCGCTCTTGATCAATTATTTCGGGCAGGGCGCGCTGGTGCTGTCCGATCCCAGCGCGATCGAGCACTCGTTCTATCGCATGGTGCCCGAGAGCCTGGTGCTGCCGCTGGTCGGGCTTGCGACCGCCGCGACGGTGATCGCGAGCCAGGCGGTGATCACCGGCGCTTATTCGCTGGTCTATCAGGCGGTGCAGCTCGGCCTCTTGCCGCGCTTCGAGGTCCGCTACACCTCCGAGACTCACGCCGGCCAGATCTACCTGCCGCGCGTGAACCGGCTGCTGCTGATCGGCGTGATGCTGCTGGTGCTGCTGTTCCACACCCCCAGCAATCTGGCCTCGGCCTACGGCATTGCGGTCTCCACCACCATGGTCGCCGACGGCATCATGGGCTTCATCGTGATCTGGAAATTGTGGAATTGGCGCGCTGCCACGGCTGCGGCCGTGATTATGCCCTTCGTTATCGTCGATCTGAGCTTCTTCAGCGCCAATCTCTTGAAGCTGCTTGAGGGCGCCTGGGTGCCGCTGCTGTTCGGCGTGGCCATGGCGGGAACGATCTGGACCTGGCGGAAGGGCTCCGGAATCCTGATCCAGAAGACGCGCCGGATCGAGGTGCCGCTGGACGATCTGATCCGCAGCCTGGAGAAGCGGCCCCCGCACATCGTCAAGGGCACCGCGGTGTTCCTGACCAGCGATCCCTCCTTTGTGCCGACCGCGCTGTTGCACAATCTCAAGCACAACAAGGTGCTGCACGAGCACAACGTGATCCTGACCATCGAGACCGCGCATACGCCCCGGGTCGATCTGGCGGAGCGTTTCCGCATGGAGAAGATCAGCGACAAGTTCTCGAAAGTCCGCCTGCGCTTCGGCTACATGGAGCAGCCGAACGTGCCCAAGGCACTTGCGATCGCGCGCAAGCAGGGCTGGCAGTTCGACATCATGTCGACGTCATTCTTCGTGTCCCGGAGGTCGCTGAAGGCGTCGGCGCAGTCGGGCATGCCGCTGTGGCAGGACCATTTGTTCATTGCGCTCAGCCGGTCCGCCAACGACGCCACCGATTACTTCCAGATCCCCACAGGACGGGTGGTTGAAGTCGGAACCCAAGTCACCATCTAGAACGCAACTGCCTCAGTCATGCAAATTTGCATGTCTAAGCCCCGGAATCGGGCTAGGCTATGCCGGTAGCGCAGGACTATAAGCCGCGCGCTCTTCCGCCGTTGTGCAGTGAAGCATTTTAGAGGCCACTGGGCTCTCCCATGACAAGCGATGTAGTGATTTCCGCCCCGGAAACGGCGGCGGCCAATGGCCATGGCGAGGCCCACACCACCGCCCGTTTCGGTGCGCTGACCCTCGGCAGCATCGGCGTCGTCTACGGCGACATCGGCACAAGCCCGCTCTACGCGTTCCGCGAGGCGGTGACGGCGGCCTCGGGCACCGAAGGGCTCGCGACGCCCGCGGCCGTGCTGGGCGTGCTCTCGCTGATCCTGTGGGCGCTCATCGTCGTGGTGACGCTCAAATATGTCGTGATCCTGCTCCGCGCCGACAACAACGGCGAGGGCGGCACGCTGGCGCTGATGGCGCTGGCTCAGCGCGCGGTCGGCACGGGCGGCACCACCATCGTCCTGCTCGGCATCATTTCCGGCGCCCTGTTCTACGGCGACGCCGTGATCACGCCGGCGCAATCGGTGCTGTCGGCCGTCGAAGGCATGAAGGACATCACGCTCACATTCGAGCCTTACATTGTTCCGCTGACTTTGGTGATCCTTGTCTGCCTGTTCGCCGTGCAATCGCGCGGCACGGCGAGCGTCGCGGCGTTCTTCGGTCCGGTCATGTGCGTCTGGTTCGCGGCGATCGCGATCGCCGCAGTCGGTCCGATCATGCGGCAGCCGCAGGTGCTGCTGGCGCTGAACCCGCTCTACGCCGTGTCGTTCATGATCCACCACGGCATCATCGGCTTCGTGACGCTGGGCGCGGTGTTCCTGGCGGTGACCGGCGCCGAGGCGCTCTATGCCGACCTCGGCCATTTCGGCAAGCGGCCGATCCAGACCGCCTGGCTGTTCGTCGTGCTGCCGTCGCTGGCGCTGAACTATCTGGGGCAGGGGGCACTCGTCCTGGATGATCCCGGCGCGATCGTGAGCCCGTTCTTCCAGTTGTTTCCGCAAGGCTGGATCCGGGGCGCAATGGTCCTGCTTGCTATCATGGCCACCGTGATCGCGAGCCAGGCGGTCATTACCGGCGCCTATTCGCTGACGCGCCAGGCGATCCAGCTCGGGCTGCTGCCGCGCTTTGAAATTCGCCATACATCCGAAGCCCATTCCGGCCAGATCTTCATCCCGCGCATCAACCAGCTGCTGCTGGTCGCCGTGATACTGATGGTGCTCTTGTTCCGTTCCTCCAGTGCGCTGGCGTCCGCATATGGCATCGCCGTCACGGGGACCATGGTGGTGACGGCGATGATGGGCTTCGTCGTGATCTGGAAGGTCTGGCGATGGTCGCCGTTCACCGCGGCCGCTCTGATTGCGCCGTTCCTGTTCCTCGACCTGACCTTCCTCGCCGCCAATTTGCTGAAGGTATTCGAGGGCGGATGGGTGCCGCTCGCGCTCGGCACGCTCATGATCATCCTGATGTACACGTGGCGGCGCGGCAGCCGGCTCTTGTTCGAGAAGTCGCGCAAGCTCGAATTCCCGCTGGCCGACCTCGTCGCGATGCTGGAGAAGCGGCCGCCGCAGCGGGTGCCGGGAACCGCCGTGTTCCTGACCTCCGACCCGCTCAGCGCGCCGACCGCGCTGATGCATAGTCTGAAGCACTACAAGGTGCTCCATGAGAAGAACGTCATTCTCACCATCGAGACGGCGCAGACCCCCCGCATCGATCCGGCCGAGCGGGTCAAGCTGGAGCAGATCTCGCCGACCTTCTCCAAGGTGACGCTGAAGTTCGGCTTCATGGAATCGCCCAACGTGCCGAAGGCGCTCGCCATCGCCCGCAAGCTCGGCTGGCAGTTCGACATCATGTCGACCTCGTTCTTCCTGTCGCGCAGAGCGCTGAAGCCTGCCGTCCATTCCGGAATGCCGCGCTGGCAGGACCGGCTGTTCATCTCGCTCAGCCGCTCGGCCAACGACGCCACGGACTATTTCCAGATCCCCTCAGGCCGCGTGGTCGAGGTCGGAACGCAGGTGACGATTTAGCCCCACCGTGGTCGTCGCCCGGCTTGACCGGGCGACCCAGTACGCCGAGACAGTTGTGGTTGAACCGAGGAGCCGCGGCGTACTGGATTCCCCGCTTTCGCGGGGAATGACACCGAATGCGCAGTGAGAGCCGGGGCAGGTTTTTCAGGCATCCCGAAAGCCCCACTTCAAGTCGCTGCGATTTAGCTTTAACTTGCGCCGCGCGGCTCAAGCCTTTGTAGCGCTTGATTTTCGTGAGCCGAGAGGCGAGGTTGCCGCCGGCCGGGATAGGTCCGGCTGGCACGCGCGACGTTGGAGGATGATGTGGCAAACCAGGTGCAGGATCTGACCCCGGACGAGGTCTCCAAGGGTGTCGCGGAGGGGCGCTATCTCCTCGTCGACGTGCGCGAGCCGAACGAGGTCGAAGCCGAGGCCTATCCCTACGGCGTCGTGGTGCCGCTCTCGACCTTCGATCCCAAGGCGATCCCCGATCCCCAGGGCAAGGACGTCGTGTTTGCCTGCCGCTCGGGCAAACGCTCGGTGACGGCCTCGCTCGCGGCGCAGGCGGCGGGCCTGCCTTACGACAAGCATCTGGCCGGCGGAATGCTGGGCTGGAAGGCGGCGGGGCTTCCCAGCAAGGTCGGTGGCTGACCTCGCGATGACGACCAAGAGCTCTTCGCTGAACAAGGTCTTCGCCGACCTTCCCGTCACCATCTTCGAGGCGATGTCGCAGGCCGCGCGCGACAATGCTGCCATCAATCTCGGCCAGGGCTTTCCCGACGATCCGGGTCCGGAGGACATCCGCCGCGCCGCGGCCGAGGCCTCGCTGAACGGCTACAACCAGTACCCCTCGATGATGGGCCTGCCGGAACTGCGCCAGGCGATCGCGACCCATTACGGCCATTGGCACGGGCTCGAGCTCGATCCGATGAGCGAGGTGATGGTCACCTCCGGCGGCACCGAGGCGCTGACCTCGGCCATCCTCGCGGTGGTCCAGCCCGGCGACGAGGTGGTCTGCTTCCAGCCGGTCTACGATTCCTATCTGCCGATCATCCGCCAGGCCGGTGGCATTCCGCGCCTCGTACGGCTCGAGCCGCCGCACTGGCGGCTGAATGAGGACATGCTGAAAAGCGTCTTCAATTCAAAGACCAAGGCGGTGCTGTTCAACAACCCCTTGAATCCTAGCGCGGTGGTTTTTCCGCGCGAGGATCTCGAACTCTTGGCGCGCTACTGCCAGGAGTTCGACGTCATCGCGATCTGCGACGAGGTCTGGGAGCACGTCACCTTCGACGAGCACAAGCATATCCCGCTGATCACCATTCCCGGCATGCGCGAGCGCACCATCAAGGTCGGCTCGGCCGGCAAGATCTTCTCGCTGACGGGCTGGAAGATCGGTTTCGTCTGCGCCGCGCCGCCGCTGCTGCGCGTCGCCGCCAAGGTGCATCAGTTCCTGACCTTCACCACGGCGCCGAATCTGCAGGCCGCCGTGGCCTACGGCCTCGGTAAGCCGGACGAATATTTCCTGTCGATGCGGAAAGACCTGACGCGGAGCAGGGACCGCCTGACCAAGGGGCTGGAAAGCCTCGGCTTCCCCGTGCTGAAGTCGCAAGGCACCTACTTCCTCACCGTCGACCTGTCGCCGCTCGGGCTCAACGAGAGCGACACCGAGTTCTGCTGGCGGATCGTCAAGGACTACAAGGTGGCGGCGATCCCGGTGTCGGCGTTCTACGAGCAGGACCCCGTGACCTCGGTGGTGCGCTTCTGCTTTGCCAAGAAGGACGAGACGCTCGACACCGCGCTGGAGCGGCTGTCGGACGCGGTGCGTGGACGCAAGAGGTAGAGATGACCAATGTCGGCCGCTCCGGGCTTTGCCGTGCTTTTGCAATCGCCGCCGCGCTGACGTTGCTTTCCGCTCCCGTTAGGGCCGAGGAGCGGGTCGTCAATTTCTACAACTGGTCCAACTATATGGCGCCGGATGTCCTCGAGGCCTTCACCAAGGAGACCGGCATCAAGGTCGTCTACGACACCTTCGATGCCAACGAGACGCTGGAGACGCGCCTGATGGCCGGCAAGTCCGGCTACGACGTCGTGGTGCCCACGGCCTATTTCCTGCAGCGCCAGATCAAGGCCAACATCTTCCAGAAGCTCGACAAGGCGAAGCTGCCGAACCTGGAAAATGCCTGGCCGATGGTGACCAAGAACCTTGCGACCTACGATCCCGGCAACAACTACGCCGCCAACTACATGTGGGGCACGACGGGCATCGGCTACAACGTCGCCAAGGTGAAAGCGATCCTGGGGCCGGATGCCAAGATCGACAGCTGGGACATCGTCTTCAAGCCGGAGAACCTCGCGAGGTTCAAAGACTGCGGCGTGCACATGCTCGACTCCGCCGACGACATCTTTCCGGCGGCGCTGAATTATCTCGGGCTCGATCCGAACTCGACCAAGCAGGCCGATCTCGAGAAGGCCGCCGATGTCGTCGCAAAAGTCCGCCCCTCCGTGCGCAAATTCCACTCCTCCGAATACTTAAGCGCGCTCGCGACCGGCGAGATCTGCTTCGTGGTCGGCTGGTCCGGCGACATCATGCAGGCCCGCGCGCGTGCCGCTGAGGCGAAGAGTGGCATCGAGATCGGCTACGCCATTCCGAAGGAGGGCGCGCAGATGTTCTTCGACAATCTCGCGATCCCCGCGGATGCCAAGAACGTCAACGAAGCCTACGAGCTGATCAACTATCTCTATCGGCCCGATGTCGCCGCCAAGAACTCGGACTTCTTGTCCTATGCCAACGGCAACCTCGCCAGCCAGAAGCTGGTCGATCCGAAGATTTTGAACGACAAGAACATCTATCCGGACGAGGCGACGCTCGCAAAGCTGTTCGTCATCACCGCGCGCGAGCCGGCGACCCAGCGCATCATCAACCGGCTGTGGACGAAGGTGAAGACGGGGCGGTGAAGGGCATTCGTCGCTCCGCTCTTCGCAATGACGGCGTAACTACCGCCACCTGCGATGCAGCCAAAGCCATTGCTCGGGATGCTCGCGCACCCAGCCTTCCACCACGCTGGTGATTGCCTGGGTCGTGCCCTGGATGTCGATCTTGCCGTCGGCGTCGCGCACCGGCTGGACTTCCTCGGTGAGCTCGCCGCGAAAGCGGCCATCGGGCAGGCGGATGATGCGCACACCGTGGATCGGGCATTCGACCTGGCGTAAGAGGCGGGCCAGCATCGGGTTGGCGCAGGTCTTGCGGCCGAAGAAGGTGACCTCGACGCCGGCGGTCAGATACTGGTCGATCAGCATGGCGACATGCTTGCCGTCCTTGAGCGCCTGCGCGAGCCGCAGCGGCGCGTCGCGGCCCGCCGGGATCAGCGTGCCCATGTTGACCTGGCGCATCTCCTGGATGATGCGGTCGGCGGAGGCGATGTTTGGCCGGCGATAGAGGATCGCGGTATCCAGCTCATGCGCGACGGCAGCGAGCGCCGGCAGCTCCCAATTGGCGAGATGCGCGGCAAAGATCAGCGCCGGCTTGCCGTCGTCGCGAATCTGGTCGAACAGCTCGATGCTGCGCGGCGACAATTCGATCCGGCTTTTTTCTGGATGGTCGCGATCGTAATCCCAGACATGGTCGATATGGGCGAATTCGGCGCCGACGCGGCCGAGATTGTCCCAGACGCCCATCAGGATGGCTTCGATCTCTTCGGCCGACTTCTCCGGAAACGCCGCGGTGAGGTTGGCGCGGCCGATGCGATGCTCGCGCAGGCGCGGGCCGATCAGCTTCACGACGCGCGCGAAAAAGTCCGAGGTCTTGGCCGGATCGAAATAGCGCGTGGTGCGCAGCATGCCCACGGTGGCGGCGCCGATCAGGCTGCCGCCGATCGATTTTGCAGCCTCCCGCGCGCGGGCCTTCGTCCTCGCAGGAAGCAGCGCCATGCGTCCGGTCAGGCCGGTTCGCGGGTCAGGATCAGCGAGGCGTTCTGGCCGCCGAAGCCGAACGAGTTCGACATCACCGCGGTGACGCGGGCGTCGCGCGCCTTGTTGCCGACGACGTTGAACAGGATCGTGGGATCCGGCGTCTCGTAGTTGATCGTCGGCGGGATGCGCTGATGCTCGAGCGTCAGCAGCGAGAAGATCGCCTCCACCGCGCCGGCCGCCGAGATGGTGTGGCCGACCATCGACTTGTTGGACGTCACCGGAATCTTCTGCGCGAGCTCGCCGAACACGGCCGATGTCGTGTTGAACTCCATCTTGTCGTTCTCGGGCGTCGCGGTGCCGTGCGCGTTGATGTGGTCGATCTGGTCCGGCGTCATGCCGGCATCGGCCAGCGTCTTGTTCATGCAGCCGATGATCGGCTTGCCGTCGGGCGAAGAGCGGGTGCGATGGAAGGAATCGGTGAGCTCGCCGCAGCCGGCGATCACGCCGAGGATCTTCGCGCCGCGCGCGGTGGCGGCCTCAAAGCTTTCCAGCACGAGCGCGCCGGCGCCTTCGGCCATGACGAAGCCGTCGCGGTTCTTGGAGAAGGGGCGGGAGGCGGCTTGCGGCGGATCGTTCTGGGTCGACAGCGCCGAAAGCAGCGAGAAGCGTACCAGGGCTTCCGGATTCACGGTGCCGTCGGTCGCAACGCACAGCGCAGCGTCGGTCTCGCCGCGGCGGATCGCCTCGACGCCGAGCTGGATCGAGGTGGCTCCGGACGCGCAGGCCGTCGACAGCGAGATCGGCGAGCCCTTGGTGCCGAAGGTCTCGGCGAGATGTGCGGCTACCGAGCCGAACATGAAGCGGTGATGATAGGCGCTGTACTTGCCGCCGCCGGAGATACGCAAGAGATCGTCATAGTTGAAGTCGAGCGCGCCGACGGCGCGGCCGAGCTCGCGGCGCTGCGGCCATTCGACCTCGACCGGCGCAACCGCGAGGAAGAGGGGCCCCGGGAAATCGGCCTTGGCGCCGATGCCCGCCTGCTCGAGCGCTTCCTCCGTCACGAGCTCAGCCATCCGCTCGGACAGGCCGGTGGAGGAGAACGGATCGACGCTGACGAAATCGACGGTGCCGGCCATCGTGGTCTTCAGGCCGTCGACCGGAAAGCGCGTGATGGTGCGGATGCCGGATTCGCCGGCGACGAGCTTGGCCCAATTGTCGGCCTTGCCGGCACCGAGCGAGGTCATGATTCCCATGCCGGTGACGACGACGACGGGGCGCCCGAGTTTGTCGCGTGGTGCAGTCATGTCGATCCCCCGGGTGAGCTAGCTAACTGCCTCGACCAGCGCCATGCCTTCGCCGCGCCAGTGTCCGGCTCCCACCACCACAATCTGGGTGGGCGCTCCCTGCATTTCAATCTCGGTCCCGGTGGAATCGTTCGGCGGGAACAGCGCACCGCGCGAGATCGACAGCGCGGCGAGCGCGATGCCGAGCGGGAATTGCGTCTCCATGGTGTGGCCGAACATCGTGCCGGTCGAACGCACCGGGAAGTCGGCATGGCCTTTCAGGAAGTCGCGCTCTTCGCTTGTCGCGGGCTCTGCACCGGTCGCGCCTGAGATGATCGCGCCCTTGCCTTCGCGCCTGGGCAGCTTGGCCCACAGCTGCTCCAGCGTCGCGGCCATGTCGCCGGGCTGCTTGCGCCGGGCGAGGTCGGCGACCACGCTCGACAGTCTTGCGAACGGCTTTGCGCCGCGCGCTTGCGCATGCGCTTTCGACTCCAGCACCAGGAAGGCGCCGGCAGACCCCAGCGCGAAGCCGGCGTGGTCCTTGCGCGCCCAGACCGGAGCGAACTTGTCCTTGAGGTTGAAATCGCCGAATTCGTAGAGGACGAGCAAATCCTTGCGCTCGCCATTGTGCGAGCCGCCGACCAGCGCGATGTCGCTCTCGCCCGAGGCGATGCGCGCAAGCGCGATGCGGGCGGCATCGGCGCCGGCGACCTCTTCGCCCATGAAAGTGCGCGAGGTGCCGCCAAGTCCGTGCACGATGGCGATGTTGCCTGCGAGCAGGTTGGAGAGCTGCGCCAGGAACAGCGTCGGCCTGAGATCGCTCATCAGGCGCTCGTTGAGGAAGCCGGGCGCGTTCGCCCCCTTGGCCTCGGCCGTCAAGACGCCGGTGTCGACGTTGAGATCGCGCTCGCCACCGCCGGCGGCCACCACCATGTCGATCTTCGACAGGATGTCCTTGTTGCCCTTGATCCCGGCGGAATCGAGCGCAAGGCCGGCGGCGTAGGTGCCGATGCGCTGCCAGGCTTCCATCTGGCGCTGGTCGCCCTTCTTCGGGATCTGGCTGTCGAAGCTAACAGGCGTCAAGGGATGCACGACGTAGGGCGCAAAGCCCTTCTCGTCGACATTGATGCGCTTCTCGGCAAGCGCGGCCCAGTTGGCGTCCAGGCCCTCGCCGAGCGAGGTCGCGAGTCCAATGCCGGTGATCCAGACTTCGGTCTGGCCGGGCTTCGAAGCAGTGTCAGTCATGGCGATACGGCCTGTTGCGGAAAGCCGACGCGCTCGGCGACTTTCGTCATGTAGCCGCGCATATCCGCATTGGGGAAGGGGATCAGCGTGAAGGTCAGCGCCGAATTCGCGCGCAGCTTGCCGCCGACCCTGATCTTGGCTTCGGTCATGGCATAGCCGGAGCCTTCATGGACGAGGCTCGCCTCGATGCTCATGAGATCGCCGGGGAAGACCGAGCCGCGGACCTTGGCTTCCTTCACGGCGGCAAGGATCGGCATGCGCTCGAACTTGAACACGCCGAGCTGAAGCCAGCCCGAGGCCTGCGCCATCGATTCGATCAGGAGCACGCCGGGCATCAAGGGGTAACCCGGGAAGTGCCCCTCGAAGATGGTGCTCTCCTGCGGGACCTGCGCTTCGACGACGATCGTCTTCTCGTCGACCTTGAGGTCGACGATGCGATCGATCATGTGGAAGTATTCGAGTTGCATGACCGCGCGCTTAGGCGCTCGCGCCCTTGGCCGCAACCAATTCGTCGATGCGGGCGCACAGATTCTTCAGCACGAAATACTGCTCGGTGGTCGCCTTGCCGTCGTTGACCTCCTGGGTCCACTTTTCCAGCGGGAGCTTGATGCCGAACTGCTTGTCGATCGCAAACGCGATATCGAGGAAATCGAGGCTGTCGATGCCGAGATCGTCAATGGCATGACTATCCGGCGTGATCGTGTCGCGCGGGATGTCGCAGGTTTCAGCGATGATCGTGGCGACCTGATCGAATGTGGAAGACATCACTAAGCCTTTGATATATTGCGGATATTTGTCAGATTATCCAGAGTGGCACGGTGGGTGGGCATCGCGCCCCTGATGACGCCCTCAAACCCCCCTCTGGCCGGGTCGAAAGCCCGTATATCGGAGCGCCGCCCTGAGTTCAATGGAGCCGGGCAGGCGGCGAGAGAGGGCTGGGGATGCCCCGCGGGAGTCCCTTGCCCGCCGGGGCCGGGGCGAGGCGGGCCTAGATATGTGGCGTCGTGATCTTGACGCAGTCGCGACGGCCCATCAGCACGCAATCCTGGGTCCGGCGAAGGTCGGCGATGCTGACCGCGAGCCAAATTCCGATTGCGGTCAGCGCGATGGTAAAGGCCAGCGCCGCGATGTTGGCGAGCATGCGATGGCGGAAATCGTCCGGCTCGGCGCGGGGCTTCTCGTAGCGCGACAGGTCGAGTGGTTCGGGGGCGACTCGCAACGGCTGCACGGTGCCGCTACCGCGGTGGACCGTCGGGGAAGGCGAGGTGCGCGGCCTGAACTGGAGCACCCGGTGCTCGTCGTCAGAGCTTATGGGCCGCTGGGTAGTCATGGGGCGGGGATCACTCCGAAGCAGCGATTTTAGATAGCACACGGGATGAACGTGTTGCAGAAAATCTTCGCAATGCCAGCGTGCATTTGTGCGCTCGCACTATTTGTGCATGGACGGTGGGGAGCGACCGCGGAACCGGCCGTCGTGTCGGCGGCAGGGATGCAAGGGTTGCGTTGCAACAACGGAGGTAGCAAGGGCCAAGGACTTCACGCCTTCGTTCCCCTCTACATCGGCTTGTGATCTCCGCGTCCTTCCGAACACGTTTTGCCGCCGCAAGGCCCATGTCATAGTCGGGGAACCTGAACCGTCAGTTGCATCCATGCGAGGGGCCTTCGACCATGACCACGATCAACGCGCGTGAGCCGAGAGTGCACCCGGTCCCGATCCTGTCGCTCCGACCGACGCAGATGACGGTCGGCATGCGCGAGGTCAAGGAGAAGCGCAAGCGCTGGCGCGAGCATGACAAGAAGAAGCAGGCCGATCTTCTCGGCAAGCACATGATCCCCGTCGTCTACGGCCCCGACGCGCGGTACTATGTGATCGACCATCATCATCTCGGCCGCGCACTGCACGACGAAGGCGTCAAGGAGGTGCTGGTGACCATCGTCGGCGACCTCCGCATGGTCGAGCGCGAGGCTTTCTGGGGCGTGATGGACAACAAGCGTTGGGTCTATCCTTACGACGCCAAGGGCGAACGGCGACAGTTCCGCGACCTGCCGAAATCGGTTGCCGATCTCAAGGACGATCCGTTCCGCAGCCTTGCCGGCGAATTGCGCCGCCTGGGCGGCTTCGCCAAGGACACCACGCCGTTCTCCGAATTCCTGTGGGCTGATTTCCTGCGCCGAAAAGTCTCGCGCAAGGCGGTGGAGGCTGATTTCGACAAGGCCATCGAGAAGGCGATGTCGGCGGCCAAGAGCAAGGATGCGATTTACCTGCCCGGCTGGTGCGGTCCGGAGGACGATGATTAGGGCAGCGGGCATTGCGTGCTGTGATGCCTCAGCAGGGCGTTTTCATCTTCACGATGATGGCGGCAATCGCGCCGCTCATTGCCCTTCTCCGTCGGGATGGGCGGGCGCTGGGCTGGAGCTTGCTGGCCGTCGTTCTGGTGTGCTGGCTGGCCAGCTATCCATACTTGGTGCCAGTTGCGATCCTGCTCATCATTGCGTCGTTCGGATTGGCGTGCGGCGGATTGAGCTTGCGCCTGCCGGCCGTCTCAGCGGAGACGTCTCTCTGGATACGGACCATAGCGCTCTATTCGCTGTTCTTCGCCATCACCGGATATGCGCTGAATCTATTCCTCAGCTACAACTGGGCGCCTCCAAGAATCCTGGCGGAGCCGCTTGCCTCGCCTCTGAATGACCGTGATGGTCCAATGACGGCGACCCTGAATGCGCAGTTCCCGGAAGGGACCGACGAGGCAGTGTTGAGAGCATCCTTGCTGAAAGATGGTTTTTCGGACGTCGCGCAGCCGCGCCCGTTGTGCAGGTTGCCGGAGATACGGCCGGGATCGATGCGCCGCTACGGATCATGCCCTGCGGGTTCACGGGAGATGACTTACGAGTACCGCGGGCCGGTCAATTTCGTCTGCGGATCTACGCACGTCTCGGTGAAATGGTCGGCCAATCCAGATGGAAAGATCGTGGGGCTCCAGGCGACCGGATATACCCCGTGCCTCTGAACGGAATAGGCGCCTGCGCTCCCGTCAGTCGCGCTGGAAGATCCTGGCGCCGGGATAGGCGCGGCGGGCGTAAGTGACCACCAGCGCGCGGTCCTGGGTGTCCAGGAAGGGCGTTCGGATCTGGCTCGCCCCGACGATGAGGTGCCACAGGCCATTGAGCTTCTGGATCACGATCTTCATTTGAATAATCCTTGATGACTCCCATTCCAGCGAATGCTGCTGGTCGCCGCAGTGCTTAGGATCGTGTCCGCGGATGTAGAATTCCCAACACGGCCGCGCTCCTCTGCAAAATACGTCGACCATTGTTAGTTGGTTACGGAATGCGTCCAGATAAGCCGGATCCCATCACAGGCGCTTGAGTGAAATCAATTTCCGGGCCCACGAAACCGTCCTGAAACAGAGTTGTCCCATCTGTATGCGGTAGTCGAGCTCACACAGGAGGCGAACATGCGCCGTCTGGTTTTCGCAATTGCTTTGCTCGCGGTCGCTTCGGTCGGCATTTCGGCATCGTTTGCCGCAGTTCATCACGCCAAGTCGTTGACGTTCGCGGAGCGCTTTGCTCCTGCGCTCGAGTTGATGGCGAAGCGCTAGCGGCTGATCACTCCGACGTGGACATCAGGTCGCACCCGTCGACCGGCCGGGTGCGGCGATGGCCGAGTGAGGTTTGACCTGCCGCAAATCTGCGTCGCTCCGACCGGCTAAAGTCTGCCTGCATGGTTGCAGAAGCAGCGTTGTGCCCCGACGTCGCGGGCCCGGGCTCCAAGTCATGCAAGACTGGAGGCACGGCCGTGAGCATCATCTTTCGCATCGTCTTTGTCGTCGCCGGCGCGGTCACCGCGCTGTTCGTCGCGCGAGATGCCCTGAACTTCACCATCATCCAGACCTTCGTCGCCGTCCTGCTGGTGACAGCCGTCGTGGGGGCTGGAAGTCTCTGGAGCATGCGGCGGAAGACGTGAGCAAGACAGAAAGCGGCGGTTCGCCCGGGCTCAGCGAAAGCGAGGCCGGGCTGCGGCTGCAGCAGGAAGGTTACAACGAGCTGCCTCGGCCCGAACGGCGCACGCCGCTGCGCATCGTGCTCGAGGTGCTGCGCGAGCCGATGCTCGCCCTCCTTCTGTGCGGCGGGCTGGTCTACCTGCTGCTCGGCGACCTCCGCGAGGCGCTGCTTCTGCTGGCATTCGGCGCCATCTCCGTCGTGATCACGATCGTGCAGGAAACCCGCACCGAGCGCGTGCTGGAGGCGTTGCGAGAGTTGACCAGTCCGCGAGCGCTCGTGGTCAGGGACGGGGAGCGCCGGCGCATCGCCGGCCGGGACGTCGTCCGCGGCGATCTCCTCGTCCTGGCCGAGGGCGATCGGATTCCGGCGGATGCGGTGCTCGTCAGCGCGCGTGATCTGGCGGTCGATGAGTCCCTGCTGACCGGAGAATCGTTCCCGGTTCGCAAGCAGGCCCTCAAGACGCCGGTCGCCAAAGCTTCCTTGACTGAAAAGGCCGGCCTGGCTGAGCATCGCCCGGGCGGCGATGACCTGCCTTTCGTGTATTCGGGCTCGCTGGTCGTGCGAGGCGAGGGCCTCGCCGAGGTCAAGGCCACCGGCCCTCGCAGCGAGATCGGGAAGATCGGACTGTCGCTGCATGGCTTGCAGCCGGAGCCGCCGCGGCTGCAGCAGCAGACCGCACGGCTCGTCCGGCTTTGCTTTCTCGGCGGCGCGATGATCAGCCTGGCGGCCGTCCTGCTTTACGGAACGCTGCGCGGGGATTGGCTGCAGGCGATGCTCGGAGGCATCGCGATCGGCATGTCCATGCTGCCTGAGGAGTTCGCCGTCGTCCTCACGGTGTTCATGGCCATGGGCGCCTGGCGGATCTCGAAGGCGCGGGTGCTGACGCGGCGCGCGGCCGCGATCGAGGTGCTCGGCTCCGCTACAGTGCTGTGCACCGACAAGACCGGCACGCTGACGCAGAACCGTATGTCGGTTGCGGAGCTGAGGCTACGCGACGGGACAAGCGTGCGCCTCGTGTCTTCGCAACCGGCGTCCGTCGGAGCGGAGTTTTTCGAGCTGGCGCGTTGCAGTGCTCTGGCGAGCTCGCCCCAACCATTCGATCCAATGGAGAAGGCCCTGCACGCGTTCGCGCAGGCGAGCCTGACGGAGGGTGATGAATTCCCGGGTGCTCGAACCTTGATCCGCACCTACGGCCTGCGTCCCGAGCTGCTGGCGATGACCCAGGTTTGGCAATCATCCCAGGGATTGTTCGCCTCGGCCAAAGGTGCTCCCGAAGCGATTGCGCGCCTCTGTAAATTGGACGGTGCGGACCAGGACGCGCTGCGGGATGCGGTCGCGGCGATGGCGAAGGACGGTCTTCGCGTGCTCGGCGTGGCCGCAGCGACCTGCGAGGCTGAGATCCTGCCGAGCTCGCAGGAAGGTTTTTCGTTTCGCTTCCTCGGTCTGGTCGGGTTGGCCGATCCGCTGCGTCCGCACGTCCCCGAGGCGGTGGCCGAATGTCGTTCGGCCGGCATCCGCGTCGTCATGATCACGGGCGACTATCCGGCGACCGCCATGGCGATCGCCGGGCAAGCCGGGCTCGACGTCAATGGGGTCACGACCGGCGAGCAGATCAGGCTCGCGGACGAGAGCGGGCTGGAGGCCCTCGTCAGGAACGTGAACGTGTTCGCGCGGGTCCTGCCGGAGCAGAAGCTGCGGATCGTTCAGGCGATGAAGCGCAACGGCGAGATCGTCGCGATGACCGGCGACGGCGTCAACGACGCGCCGTCCCTGAAGGCGGCCCATATCGGGATCGCGATGGGCGGCCGCGGCACCGATGTCGCCCGCGAGGCATCCTCGATCGTCCTGCTCGACGACGATTTCGGCTCCATCGTCGCATCGATCCGGCTGGGGCGCCGGATCTACGACAATCTCCGCAAGGCGATGGCCTTCATTTTCGCCGTCCACGTTCCGATCGCGGGGCTCGCCCTGCTTCCGCTGGTTTTCGGGCTGCCTCTGATTCTCGGACCCGTTCACATTGCGTTTCTGGAGCTGATCATCGATCCGGTCTGCTCGCTCGTGTTCGAAGCCGAGCGGGAGGAGCGCGATGTCATGACGCGCCCGCCACGGCGTGCCGATGCGGAATTGTTCTCGTGGGCTTTGGTCGGCTGGAGCATCCTTCAAGGCTTCATGGCATTTGCCTTGATCGCCATGATCTTCGTCGTTGCGCTTCGTACCGGTATTTCACCCGACGAGGCGCGCACGCTGGCTTTCATCGCGCTGGTCGTCTGCATCGTCGCGCTGGTGCTGGTCAACCGGTCCTTCAGCGCGTCGTTCTTGTCAGCCTTCTTCCGTCCGAACCCGGCTTTGCTCTGGATATTCCTGTCGATCGCGCTCGTTCTCGCCGCGGCCCTGTTCTGGCCGCCTGCGTCCAGTCTGTTTCGTTTCGGCCCTCTGCACCTGGACGATCTGATGGTCACGCTCGGCGCGGGATTGCTGGTGCTCACGGTGCTCGAACTGCTGAAACCCATATGGGCACGACGCTTGCGATTCTAGATCGTGACGCGGCAGGTCGATCGCTCATCGCGGCGCGCGGCGGAATTCGTTCAGCGTCGGGAATTCGTGCAGCCAACGGAAGACGCCTGCGAGATGCTGACGTCGTTTCATTAGAACAGGTCTAGTCTACATAGATTCTACGACGTGAATGTCCGAAAGACTTTGATTGTGCGTTCGGAGTCTTTGCATGCTCGTCCCCGTAAATTCGGGGACTGGGAATGCTGGAATTTGTGTTTCACGCACGCGCAACGAAGCGCGGATGCGTGTCGACGTTGTGCGGTCTTCTCGTGCTTCCTCCGGCCATCGCCTTTGGCGGCAACGCGCAAGCCCAGGGCGTGAGTGGAGCATCGGATCTTCCGCCCGTCGTGGTCGAGCAAGGCCGCGCGAACAAGCGTAAGGTCACGACATCGCGCAGCTCGCGATCTGCGAGTGTCCGACGTGCGCGATCACACGTGGCAGGACAGGCTGCCGAGGCCGGTTCTCAGCCGGCCTCCGCTGCGGTGGAACGCGGTACGGATCCGGTGAAGGGGTTTGTGCCCGTCGTCAGTTCGGCTGCGATGAAGTCCGACACACCTATTCTTGAGACACCTCAATCCGTTTCGGTGGTCAGCCGCGATCAGCTCGATGCGCGCTCGGCCACGACGCTTGTCGAAGGATTGCAGTATGTCGCAGGTCTCGCCATCCAGCCGGGCGGCAAAGACCCGCGCTTCGACAACGTCTTCATCCGCGGCTTCGACAACAATGGCTACGGTGCCTATCGCGACGGGCTTCGTGAGGTCGGCGATCCCAACTTCTTGTCGCTGTTCCGCAACGAGCCCTACGGCTTCGAACGCATCGACGTCATCAAGGGACCGAGCTCGGTCATGTATGGGCAGGGCGCGCCAGGCGGCCTCGTTGACGTCATCAGCAAGCGGCCGCCCGAACGGGCCTTCGGCGAGATCGTCGGCCAGTTCGGCAATTACGACCGCTTCCAGGGCGCTTTCGATTTCGGCGGTCCCGCGACCAAGGACGGTACGCTGCTCTATCGGCTGACCGGCGTGTTCAGGGATTCCGATGCGCAGATCGCGAACTTCTCGAATTTCGTGAAGGACAACCGGACCTATATCGCTCCGGCCGTGACCTGGAAGCCGACCAACGATACGACGCTGACCATTCTCGCCGACTACACGCACGATGTGACTGGAAATGCCTTTCCGCTGTCGATGGTCCATGTGACGGGCGGGAAGGTCACAGGCATCACGGCGTTGCCGGTGTTTCTCGGCGACCCCAGCTACAACAAATTCGACCAGGAGCAGGAGCGCGTCGGCTACCAGCTCGAGCACCGCTTCAGCAACAACCTGATCTTCGAATCCAAGGCTCGTTATGGTCACACCGAACTCGACTATCGGTATCTGACGTTCATCGGAACTCCGCTCGATACGACCGCGGTTTTTCCGCGACGTTCGATGCGTATCCAGGAGCAGATCGACACCCTGTCGACCGACAACCACCTGATCAGCAAGTTCAGCACCGGGCCGCTCCAACATACGGTGGTCTCCGGCGTCGACTATCTGACTTTCAACATGACGGACCGGACCTATTTCGGAGCTGCACCGCCGCTGAGCAAGATCAATCCGGTCTATGACCAGGCCATTGCGGTTCCGACTGCGCTCACTGCTCCCTCAGCGAACCAGACGATCGACCAAGTCGGCGTCTATGCGCAGGACCAGATGAAGATCCAGAACTGGATCTTCACGTTGGGCGGACGTTACGACGCCTCGGAACAGAACACCTACGCCTTGGCGACCAACAAGACCACCGATACCAAGGACACGGCCTTCACCAAGCGAGGAGCCGTCTCCTACGTGTTCGATTCCGGAGTGGCGCCTTACTACAGCTATTCGGAATCGTTTCTGCCGACGCCGGGCACGGACTTTGCGGGCAGCCCGTTCAAGCCGACGAGGGCGCAGCAGCATGAGGTCGGCGTCAAGTACCAACCGTCGCGGACCTTGTTGATGACGGTGGCGCTGTATGACTTGACGCGGCAAAACTCGCTCACGAGCGATCCATCGCATCTCGGCTTCTCGGTCCAACTCGGCGAGGTGAATTCGCGCGGCTTCGAGTTCGAGACGCTGGCGCAGATCATTCCCGGGCTGAACCTGGTGGCGACCTACACCAACCAGGATGTGAAGGCGACGCAGAGCACTGGCACCGACCTCGGCAAGGTGCCGACGCTGGTCGCCCGCCAGATGGCGTCGGCCTATCTCGACTACACTGTTAAGGGCGGCACATGGGACGGCTGGGGTCTTGGCGGCGGCGTCCGCTACAATGGGCCGACCCTCGCTGATATCACCAACACCATCGTCAACGAGGGCTACGTCGTGTTCGATGCCGGCCTGCATTATCGCCAGCCGAAGGGCGTCAACCTGGCGCTCAACGTGAAGAACATCGCCGATCGCGTCACGCTTGCCTGCACGGCGAACGGCGGCTGCCAATACACCAGCCCGCGCACCATCACAGGCACCGTCAGCTATCGCTGGTAGAGATCATGGTTCAGGCACGCACGATCCGGCTATGGTCGCGCATTCACACCTGGACGTCGCTGGTGTGCATGCTGTTCCTGCTGATGCTGTGCATGACCGGGCTTCCGCTGGTCTTCCACGACGAGATCGACGATCTGCTCGAGGATGAGATCGCAGCGCCCGCCATGCCGGAGGGAACGCCGCGTCTCTCGCTCGACCGGATGATCGCTGCGGCTCAAGCGCGCTTTCCGAGGCACTACGTCCTGCTTCTCAATCTCAAGCAGACGGAGCCGCTGGTGACGGTCGCGGTGTCTCCGACCGCTGTCCCGGCGCCGGGTAACTTCCATCGTCTAACGTTCGATGCGCGGACGGCCGAAATGCTCGGGGAGGAGGCTCCACATCAGAGCGTCATGGATTTCGTGTTGCGGATTCACAAGGACATGTTCGCAGGCCTGCCGGGCGAATTGTTTCTCGGCGCGATGGGTCTCGTGTTCGCCGCGTCGATCATGTCCGGTGTGGTCGTCTATTGGCCGTTCATGCGGCGGCTCGATTTCGGCACGATCCGCCGGCGATCGTCTCCGCGCGCCAAATGGCTCGATACCCATAATCTCTTCGGCATCGTCACCGTGACCTGGGCGATGGTTGTGGGTCTCACCGGCATGATCAACACGCTGGCGACGCCGCTGTTCGACCTGTGGCGCGCGCAGTTGATCCCGGTCTTGCTGGCGCCTCATCTCGGCAAGCCCGTGGCTCCGATCCCGTCGGTTCAGACTGCCGTCGAGCTCGTCCGCGCAAGATTTCCGGATCGTCTGGTCACCTCGGTGACGATGCCGACATCGGCACGCTTCGGCAGCCCGCAGCATCTGGTCGTCTGGACCAAGGGCGCGACGCCCTTCACGGCGCGCATGCTCCAGCCGATGCTCGTCGACGCCAATGACGGCAAGTCCATCGTGGCCCCCGAGGTGCCCTGGTATCTGAAGACGCTTCAGGTCTCCCGCCCGCTGCATTTCGGCGACTATGGTGGGCTTCCGCTGAAGATCATCTGGGCGCTGCTGGACATCATCACGATCATCATTCTCGTCAGCGGGATCTATCTCTGGGCGGCGCGGCGAAAGTCACCGGCCCGCCGCAAGCGGCTCGACGCGGGCCGGACCGCGGCAGTCGGCGTCTAGTCCTATGGCCATTCCCTCCCGGAACCAGCCTCGGGTCCACAGAAGCGCATGGGATGTCTTCCGCTGGCCTGTCCTTGTCGGCGTCATCTGCGGCGCAGGGCTCGGCCTTGCGCTCGTCGGAGACGGTGTCTGGGACGCGCTTTCGTGGCTGGCATTGTCGCTGCCGGTCGTTCTGGCCATCTTCTGCTGGCGTCGCGCGGATCAACCGCGCTGAGGTCTATGGATGTCGATCGGGCTCTGACAAATCGCGCGCTTCGATATCGTGGCCGATGTCATGTCTCTCATCCTTGCCGCCAAGCATCCGATGCAGCCAGCGTTCGACGCGGCGGCCGATCGTGAGCAGCACGAAAGTGAACGCCAATGCGACCATGACGATCTTCCATTGCCCGGCGCCGCACGCAATGCCGAGACAGGCGGCGAGGAAGGTGCAGGCCGCGCTGGTCAGGCCGCGCACGCGAAAACGGTCGCTCTCGTGGACGATGACGCCGGCTCCGAGGAAGCCGATGCCGGTCAGGATGCCCTGGATCACACGGCTCGTCGCATCGGTGATCTTGCCGGGCTCGGCGAACTGGACCGCGAGCAGCACGACGGCCGCGGTGGAGAGCCCGACGATGCCGAGCGTCTTCAGCCCGATCGGCTTGCCGTGCAGGTCGCGGTTCAAGCCGATCGCGCTACCGGCGAGCGTCGCGGTGCCGAGGCGCAGCAGGATTTCGGGCCAGTCCATTTCGGTCATCTAGTCACTTCTTCGGCACGCGTCCCATGCGTTCGAGCGAGGATTCGTCATGTGTAGAACGCCGGCTTCGTACCGGCAAAACATAGTCGATGCGGGCGAGAGGCTCCAGAGGAGTCGTTACGTCTCGTGCCCCGGACGCAGCGCGGCGCTCCCGGCGATGCGAAGCATCGTCCGTTGCAGTGCGCTGCTGAGCCGGGGCCCAGAATGTCGGAGAGGAGGGTGTGCGCGGCGTGGGTCCCGGCTCTGCGCAGCAGCGTTTCACGCTGCAGCGCGTCCGGGACACGCGAGTCCTTACCGCAGCGGCTTCTTCAGCAGCGAGAAGCGGTCCGGATCGAGCCCCATCGAGGGCTGCAGCATCGGGGCCTCGACATTGGAGAGCGTCTTGGCGGGCGGAGCCGAGAACACAGGGTCGTTCGGCACGTCGCGCTGCGAGGTGGCGCCGCGCCAGCGTTCGAGCACGGCGCTGACGAAATGCATGTCGTGGCCGGAGGTGACCGAAGGCACGCTGCTGATGGTAGCCTCGCCGCGCGGCAATTGGTGCGGTGGCACCTCCTTGAAGCGCAACCGGGTCGGTAGTGCGACGCCTTCGCCGAAGGCCAGCACTTCACGCGTGCCGAGCGAGGGCACGAAGGAGAGCAGGTTCGCGGCGGCGTCCGACACCGCGGCGCGCAGCAGCGCCTGGTCGCGCTCGTTGGCAAGACGCATCGTGAACAGCGTATTGCACTGGGAGATGATGGTGGCGTCGAGCTCGGCCGGCCGCTGGGTGATAAGGCCGAGATAGACGCCGTATTTGCGGCCTTCCTTGGCGATTCGCGACACCGCCTTGCGGGTCGGGCCGAAGCCGATATTGCGGTCGGCGGAGGCGTAGCGATGCGCTTCCTCGCAGACGAACAGCAGGGGCGAGACTCCGTCGCTCCACAGGCCGAAATCGAAGGCCATGCGGCACAGCACCGAGACGACGGAATCGATCACCTCGGCGGGGAAGCCGGCGAGCTGCATCACCGTCATCGGCTTGCCGTTCGCCGGCAGGCGGAACAGATGGCTGATGACCTCGGCCATGGTGTCGCCGCCGACATTGGCGTTGTCGAACATGAAGGCGTAGCGGGGGTCGTTGCGCACCGCTTCGATGCGCGAGATCAACTTGTGATAGATGATGCGCGAGGAGCGGTTCTCGAGCTTGCCCATGCGCTCGTCGATCAGCGACATCAGGTCGACCAGGCGGTACGGCACCGGGGTGTCGACGGTGTAGCCGATCTGCTTGGGATCGATGCGCTTGAGGCCGATGCGGTCGGCGTTCTGATATTGGGTGTAGACGCCCTTGGCGAGCGGGATCACCTCGGCCAGGATGTCGAGCTCCTCCGGCACGCCGGCGCGGCCGCCGAACAGCACGTCGACGATTTCCTCAAAATTGAACAGCCAGAACGGCAGCTTCAGGTTTCGAGGGTTGAGCACCAGCGCGCGGTCGCCGAAGCAGCGGCCATATTCGTTGTGCACGTCGAGCAGGAAGATGCGCAGGTTCGGGCGCGCCTTCAGGATCTCGTTGAGCAGGAGCGACACGCCGGTGGATTTGCCGACGCCGGTCGATCCCAGCACTGCAAAATGCTTGGACAGCATTTCCTCGACATCGACATAGGCGACGACCGAGCGATCCTGCTGGAGGAATCCGACATTGATCTGGTCCGAGCCGGTCGGCGCGTAGATCGTGCGCAGCTCCTGGCTGGTAATCAGATCGACGGAATCGCCGATGGTCGGATAGTTGGTGACGCCGCGCTGGAATTTCGGCTTGTCGCTGGCGTTGAGGATCTCGCCGAGCAGGTCGACCGAGGCAACCGCGATATAACTGTCGCTGCTCGACAGGTTCTCGCAGGACACCTCGGTGATCATCGCGACGATGACCGAGCTGGCGCTGCGAATACTGACGAAGCGGCCGACGGTCGCCCGGACTTCCGAGATCGGCATCTGGCTTTCTGCCAGCAGCCCGACCCGGGCCAGCGATCCGCGAACCGAAATCACGCGTCCAAAGGATGTCACGATGAATGAACCTGGCGAGAGCGAGGGATTTGCCCGGACTATGCGCGGCCGTGGCTGCACAAACGGTTAAGCGCCAGGCGCGGGCACTTCGTTAAATCCACGACAATTCGGCCGGGAGGTTTGTTCCGATTGCATACTTGCGGGCGGAAACGGCGGGAAATCAGCGCTATTTCAGGCCGTTGGAGCCGAATGGCAATTAAGGAACATTTTACCATCCGGCCAGTCAGTCCACCCTTCGGGGGAACGTTCTCCTTCGATCCAGGGGTGTTTGATTTGTTGACGGGACCTAATCATTTGTACATTAGTACAAATAGCTGGCGGGGCCTCGTGACCGCCTTGGACGCATGAGCGCGTTGCAGCTTGCGTCCGATGACGCGATCTGGTCGGCGGATCGCCAGCTGTGCCCCGGAGGAAAGCATGCAACCCGAACCGATCCTCGATCTCGCTCATCTCGGCCATATGGAGCTGCTGACGCCCAAGCCCGATGAGAGCCTGAAATTCTTCGTCGACGTCATGGGCATGACTGTCAGCGGCCAGAAGGGTGAGTCGGTCTACTTGCGCGGCTGGGACGATTACGAACGCTATTCGCTCAAGCTGACGGCATCGAAGACTTCGGGCATGGAACACATGGCACTGCGCGCGCGCAGCCAACAGGCGCTGGAGCGCCGCGTCGCCGCGCTCAAGGGTTCCGGTTTCGACATCGGCTGGATCGACGGCGACATGGGGCAGGGGCCGACGTTCCGCTGCCGCGATCCTGATGGTCACATCGTCGAGCTCTATTACGAGACCGAATGGTATCAGGCGCCGCCCGAGCTGAAACCCGCACTGAAGAACCAGGCGCAGCGCTTTCCCGCGCGCGGCGTCAATGTCCGCCGGCTCGATCATCTCAACTGCCTCGCCGTCGACATCAAGGCCAACCGCGAGTTCTTCGAGAATTACCTCGGCTGCCGCCTCACCGAGCAGATCGTGCTCAATGACGGCCGGGAAGCTGCGATGTGGTTGACGATGTCGAACAAGAGCTACGACTTCGCTTATTCGCTCGACCATTCAGGCGTGCCGGGCCGCTTCCACCACGTCACCTACGCGCTCGACAGCCGCGAAGAAATTCTGCGCGCTGCCGACATCTTCCTGGAGAATGGCATCCACATCGAGACCGGCCCGCACAAGCACGCAATCCAGCAGACCTTCTTCCTCTACGTCTACGAGCCCGGCGGTAACCGCGTCGAAGTCGCCAATGCCGGCGCACGCCTGATCCTCGCGCCGGACTGGAAGCCGATCGTGTGGACCGAGGAGGAGCGCAAGAAGGGCCAGGCGTGGGGGCTGAAGACGATCGAGTCCTTCCACACCCACGGCACGCCGCCGGTGGAGGCGAATAAGCACGGTTAGTGGATTGAATCGCGCACCCGCGCGATCGTCTCGCGGACGCCTGACCATGCCGGCTTGCCCGGCGCGAATTGCTGGCGCAGGAAGTTGACGAGCTCCTCCACCTGTGCGTCGCTCATGCTGTTCCGGAACGCCGGCATGTAGCCGAGGTCGCTCGACACGGGCTCGGCGATGCCGTGGAGGATCACCTGCACGAGATTGTCCGATGTGGCGCTGTGCAGATTGCTGTTGAGCGCGAGCGAGGGCCGGCTGCCGAACAACGGCAGGCCGCCGACCTCGTGGCAGACGGCGCAGGCTCCCTGATAGAGCCGCGCGCCGGTGGACGAGGCGACGGTGACTTGGGTCGCGCTTTCGAGTTTTACCGCGAGCGCAGGCGCATCGACCGCGGCGTCGTTGAACGAATTGAGATAGACCGCCATCGCGCGGATGTCCTGGTCGGGCAGGGCCTTGAGATCCCTGACAACAGGTGCCATCGGGCCGGCGGCGACGCCGTGATAGCGTGAATGGCCGGTGCGCAAATAGGCGAACAGCTCATCCTCGCTCCATGGGATCGGCGCATGCGACAGCGAGGTCAGCGGCGGCGCCTCCCAGCCCTCCGCAAAGCCGCCGGCGAGATAGGAATTGCGCTGCTCGGCGCCGAGCGCATTGCGCGGCGAGTGGCAGCCGCTGCAATGGCCGAGGCCCTCGACAAGATAGGCGCCGCGATTCCAGGCCTCGGACTTGGTGGGGTCGGGCTTGAATTCCTTTGCCTGGTGGAAGAGCGCATTCCAACCCGCGAGCAGCGGGCGCAGGTTGAACGGGAAGGCGAGCGTGTTCGCCGGCGCCGTCGCGCGTAATGCAGGCTGCGCCATCAGATAGGCATAGAGCGCCTGAAGGTCGGCTTCGCTGGTCCTGGTAAAATGCGTGTAGGGGAAGGCGGGATAGAGCTGCCGGCCGTCGCGATGCAAGCCATCGCGCATCGCGCGCTCGAAGGCGGGATAGGACCAGGCGCCGATGCCGGTCTCGACATCGGGCGTGATGTTGGTTGAATAGATCGTGCCGAATGGCGTCTCCAATGCGCGGCCGCCGGCATTGAGTACGCCGCCGATATTGGTGTGGCACTCCGCGCAATTGCCGAGCGCAGCAAGCTGCTCTCCCCGTGCGATCGTCGCGGTGGAATAGACCGATGCGTCGGGCCGGGCGATCGGCGCAATCGCGCGCCCCGGCAGAAGCGCCGCGCCGATGCCGATCGCGGCGGTGCAGACGGTAGCAATCGCAGCCAAGATGCCGGCGCGTTTGGCGAACGGATTCTCCCAGATGCGCGATGGCGGCGGCGCGGCGGGCGCGGGCAGGGCCTGCGGCACGGGCGAAGTTTCACCGTGCAATCCCCTCAGGATGCGTTCGGGCGTAAAGGGCGGCTCGCGAAAGCGCACGCCAGTGGCATCGAAGATCGCGTTCGCTATCGCCGCCGCGCTCGGGACCGAGGCGGATTCGCCGACGCCGAGCGGCGGCTGGTCCTGACGCGGCAGCATCAGCACGTCGATCTTGGGCACGTCGGGGAACGGGATGATGGGATAGGCGCCCCATTCCCGTGCCGCGACCGCGCCGTGCTCGAACGAGACTTCCTCCATCAGCGCGCGGCTGGTGGACTGGATGACGTTGCCGTGGATCTGGTGGCGGACGCCGTCCGGATTGATCATCAATCCGGAATCCTGTCCCGCAACCACGCGCGTCACGCTGACATCGCCGGTCGATTTGTTCACCGCGACGTCGGCAATCCAGGCCGACCACGCCGCGCCGTAGCCGGGAAACTTGCTGTGGACGTAGAGCGCATAGGCAAAGCCGCGCCCGTGCACGATCTCGCCGTCTTTCTCTTCGCGCGTCGGCCGGGGCGTCCAGCCCGCGCGTTCGGCGACCGCATTGACGAGATCGACGGCGCGCTGGTCCTTGAGGTAGCGCAGGCGGTATTCGATCGGATCGACGCCAGCCTCGGTTGCGGCTTCGTCGATGTAGGATTCGTGCGCAAACGTGTTCGGCAGCGCCGAGACGCCGCGGAACCAGGAGGCGCGCACGATCGGCGGCATGTCATGGGCGACGACGCGCATGTGATCGTAATCGTAGGGCGGGATCGCCGTGCGGTCGCCCATCTGCAGCACGGCGGGCTCGGATGGAATGCGACCGGTGAGCAGCAGCGCCAGCGTCGGCGCAGCGTTCGAGGGATAACGCGTGGCGAGATCATACGCTGCGATACCGCCGTTCGCATCCAGGCCGCCATTGACGTCGATGAGCTGCGCGGTGCCCTTGGGCTCCCAGGCGTGCTCCTGCTCGCGTGTCAGCTGTACGCGGACGGGCCGGCCGACGGCGCGCGACAGCAGCAAGGCGTCGGCAGTGACATCGTCGGCGCAGTTGCGCCCGTAGCAGCCGGCGGCTTCCAGCCGGATCACCTCGACCTCGCTCTCGGGACGCTCGACCAACAGTGCGAGGTCGCTGCGCAACACGTGCGGATTTTGCGTGCCCGACCAGACCCGGATATTGCCGTCCTGAAAATCCGCGACGGCGCAGGATGGGCCGATCGAGGCATGCATCTGATACGGCCACACGTAAGTGCGCTGCATCGGCTTGGCCGCGCCTGATATCGCCGCATCGACGTCGCCCTTGTCGATCAGCGTGCGCGGTGTCGATGGATTGGCGCGCAGCGCGGTCTCGACGTGGGAAAGATCGGTCAACGCCGGCGTCGGCTTCCAGCTGACTGCAAGCTGCTCCGCCGCGCGGATCGCATTTTCCTCACGTTCGGCGACGATTCCGACGAAGTCGCCGATGCGCACCACAGCCACGAGGCCAGGAATGTCGCGTACTGACGCTTCATCGACCGCGATCAGACTGGTGCCGACGAACGGCCCGGCATCGACACCGGCATAGGGCGGTCGCACCACGCGGCCGTGCAGCATGCCGGGGACGCGGATATCGTGCACGAAGGTCAATTCGCCCGTGGCCTTGGCGGGCAGGTCGACGCGCGGCGTCGACTGACCGACGATGGCATAATCGCCGACCGCTTTGACGGTGACGTCGTCGGCCAACTCCAGGCGGATCGTCTCGTCGCCGATCAATTCGCCGTAGCTGACGCTGCGGTTGTCATGTCCGCGCACGAGACCGTCCTCGATTCTGAGGCCCGCCGCCGGCAGCTCCAGCCGCTCGGCCGCGCGCGCGATCAGGAAGTGACGGGCTTGCGCCGCGGCCTTGCGTAGGGGAACAGCCGTGATCTGGATGGTCTCGCTTGCGATCGTCGCGCCCTGGTTCGGCACCACCGCAGTGTCGCCGAGCACCACGACGACGCGCGCAAAGGACACATCCAGCTCTTCGGCGACGATCTGGCCGAGCGCGGTGCGGATGCCGGTGCCGAGATCGACATGGCCGTTATACGCGCTGACCGATCCGTCCGCGGTGATGCGGATGAAAGTCTCGGACGTGAGTTCATCCACGGTGCGGACGACGACGAGCGAACCGGATTGGCGCTCAGCTCCATCAGGGGCAGGGGAGGCCATCAATCAACGGCCTCGGTGAGCTGGCCTGAAGCGCGCATCACGGCGCGCAGGATTTCGACATGCGTGCCGCAGCGGCAGAGATTGTAGCGCAGCGCCGCCAGCGCTTCCTGTTCGGTCGGCCGCGGGTTGATCGCGAGCAGCGCCTTGGTGGTCATGATCATGCCGTTGAGGCAATAGCCGCATTGCGCGGCCTGCTCGTCGATGAAGGCCTGCTGCACGAGGTCAGGCTTGTCGCGCGTGCCGAGCCCTTCGAGCGTCACGATGTCGCGGCCGGCGCAGCCACCGACGGGAATCACGCAGGAGCGGGCCGCCGTCCCATCGATCAGGACAGTGCAGGTGCCGCATTCGCCGAGGCCGCATCCATATTTCGGGCCGTTGAGCGCGAGATCGTTGCGCAGCACGTAGAGCAGCGGCGTCTCCGGCGCTGCAGCGACCTCGTGGATCCCCCCGTTCACGGTGAGGCGGATCGGTGTCTGCGTCATCCTCGTTTCCAAGCGCTCGACCAAAGTCATGGCGAAAATCTACGTCGCGACGATACCGTTTGTACACAAACGTGCAAGCCATGCATGCCGCACTGCAGCGCGACTGCCTTCTTTGTGGACAGAGCGGATAGGCAAATGAGGTTTTATGCAGCAGCCGCATCTTTTGCGCTGCACCGCCGCTTGACAGCCATCCGGGGCGCGCGCACCATCGTTCGTATACGAATGATAACCGCGGTCTCGCTGGCTCTGACATGGTGATGGAAACGACGAGCGCTGCTATCGACAAGATCCGCTGCGATGCTTGTCCGGTGATGTGCTACATCAAGCCGGGCGCGGCGGGCGCCTGCGATCGCTACGCCAACCACGACGGCAAGCTCGTCCGCGTCGATCCGCATGTGATCCTGGAGCGCACGGTCTCGCATGGCGGCAAGCTGGTCCCGTTCAGCCGCACCGAAGACTGGGACGGCAAGATCGTCCACGAACCTTCGACCTTTGTGACTGCGATCGGTGCGGGCACGACCTATCCCGACTACAAGCCGGCGCCGTTCATCGTCTCCGCGGAGGTCGACGGCGTCGACATGGTGACTGTCGTCACCGAGGGCATTTTCTCCTATTGCGGCATCAAGGTGAAGATCGACACCGATCGCTATCTCGGGCCTGAGACCGCAACCGTCCGCGCGCAGGGCGAGGCGGTCGGCCATGTCACCACGAGCGAATACGGCTCGCAGATGCTGTCGCTGGGCGGCGTGCATCATCTCACCGGCGGCTCCAAGAAGGAGGGCCGCGTCACCTGCGACACGTTGATGGATCTCGCCAATTGCAAGGCGGTCGAGCTGACCATCGACGGCGGCGCGAGCGTCGTCGTCCAGGCCGGCCAACCGCCGATCGTCAACGGCATGAAAGAAGAGCGCATGCGCGTCGGCTGCGGCTCGGCGACGATCGGCATGTTCGCCAAGCAATGGCACGGCAAGGTCGACGAAGTCGTCGTGGTCGACGACCACATCACCGGCGTGCTCTCGGAGCATCAGGCCGGCAAGCTGCTCGACATCGCCGACACCGGCATCAAGATGAAGGGCCGCCGCTCGACGCCCGGCCGCTATTTCCAGGTCGCAGATCCCGGCACGGGGTGGGGTGGCACCAACATCTCCGATCCGCTCGCCATCCTCGGGCCGTTCGATGCCAAGGAGGCAAAACCGGGTCTCTCGATGCTGATGGTCTCCACGACCGGCGAGCATTCGTCTTACTACGTGCTTGACGAGGCCCTGAAGCCGGTCGAGACCGAGATGCCGGATGATCTGAAATTCTCGGTCGAGCGCATCCAGGAGAATTGCGAGCCGGCGCTGTGCACGGTGCTGTTCATGGCCGGTGCCGGCGGCTCGCTGCGTGCCGGTGTCACCGACAATCCGGTGCGGCTGACGCGCTCGGTGAAGGACGCGCTGACGCGCGTCACCAGCGGCGGTGCACCGGTCTATGTCTGGCCGGGGGGCGGCATCACCTACATGGTCGACGTGACGCAGATGCCGGCGGGCGCGTTCGGCTACGTGCCGACGCCGGCGCTGGTTGCGCCGATCGAGTTCACGATGAAGCTGTCCGACTATGCCGCGCTCGGCGGGCACATGGATTACGTGAAGCCGCTCTCCGAGGTCCAGAACGGCGACGATGTCCGCCAGCTGCCCTGGCAGAACCCGATCCCGGGACCTCGGGCATGACGCGGCTCCCGCAAATCGCATTGCTGTCTGATGGCCGGCGGCTGCATTTGCAGGATGGACCGATTGATCTGGTCGTTGAGGCGAGGGGGCGCACGGACGATGTGCGTGCAGCCTATGAGGCGGCTGTGCGCCGCTTCACCGGACTGCTCGACGAGCTCTGCGCCGAATTGCCGGAGCTGCGCACGGCCGCCGGGAATCGGACTTCGCTGACGGGCGTGGTGGCCCGCCGGATGCATGCCGCTGTCGCACCCTATGCCTCCGATTGCTTCATCACGCCGATGGCGGCTGTTGCCGGTAGCGTGGCGGAGGAGATCCTGGGCGCCATGCTAGGCGCTGCGACGCTGAATCAGGCCTATGTCAACAATGGCGGCGATATCGCGCTTCATCTCGGCAAGGGCGAGCATTTTTCGGTCGGCCTGATGGACCGCCCCGATCGCGCTGGCGTGATGCGGACGATGAGGGTTGATGCGGATGACCCCGTGCGGGGCATTGCGACCAGCGGACGCCACGGTCGCAGCTTTTCGCTCGGCATTGCCGATGCCGTGACGGTGCTGGCGGCAACGGCGTCGCAGGCCGATGCGGCGGCCACGATCATCGGCAACGCTGTCGATCTGCCCGGGCATCCCTCCATCATCCGGACGCCTGCAAGCGAGCTGCAGCCCGACAGCGATCTCGGCGAGCGTCTCGTGACGCGCGACGTCGGCGAGTTGTCGCAGAACGAGATCGCCGTCGCGCTCGAATCTGGCGCGGAATGTGCACGCCAATTGTTCGATCGTGGATTGATCGAGGGTGCCGTGGTGCGGCTTTGTGGTGATATGCTTGTCATCGGACCTAAGGATATAGAAGAGCAACGAACGCGCCCGCTTGTGTTGGAGAACGCGGTCTGTGCCTGAACGGGGAAGCGAAACATGAGCGCGATCATCCGCAAGATCGTCACCGTCGTCGAAGAGACGCAGATGGAGATGGGCCGCCAGGTCTCGCCGCCGACCCGGCGTGCCGCGGCGATCGCAGTCATCGAAAATCCCTTTGCCGGACAGTATGTCGAGGATCTCTCGCCGCTGATCGCAATCGGCGAGGAGCTGGGCGAGCTGCTGTCGAAGCGCGCCGTGGCGGCGCTCGGCATCGATGGTGCGAAGGCGCAGAGCTATGGCAAGGCCGCCGCCGTCGGCGAGAACGGTGAGCTGGAACATGCCGCCGCGATCCTCCACCCCAAGATGGGCGCGCCGGTTCGTAAGGTGCTGAGCAAGGGCGCGGCCCTGATCCCGTCGTCGAAGAAGCGCAGCGGGCCGGGCACGACGCTCGACATCCCGCTGGGGCACAAGGATGCCGCGTTCGTGCGCAGCCATTTCGACGGCATGGAAGTGCAGATCAACGACGCGCCGCGTGCCAACGAGATCATGGTCGCGGTCGCCGTTACCGACAGCGGCCGGCCGCTACCGCGCGTCGGCGGGCTCACGGTTGCGGAAGTGAAGGGCGAGGACGGTCTGAGATAGGGCTCGAAGCGGGAGGCGGGCACAGCCTCTCGGATGAGATCACGCAGAAGACGTAAAGAGTTCAAAACTGGAGGTTGGGATGCGAGCAAGAAATTACTTCGTCGGCGCGGCCTTCGCGCTTCTGGCGGGCGGCATGGCTCATTCGGCCCTGGCGCAGGACATCAAGATCGGCGAGATCAACAGCTATTCGCTGCTGCCGGCGTTCACCGAGCCCTATCGCAAGGGCTGGCAGCTCGCGGTCGAAGAGATCAACGCGGCCGGCGGTATCAATGGCAAGAAGCTCGTTGTGATCTCCAAGGACGACGGCGGCAAGCCGGCGGACGCGCAGACCGCGGCGAACGAGTTGGTGTCGAGCGAGGGTGTCGCGATGCTGACGGGTACGTTCCTGTCGAACATCGGCCTTGCCGTCAGTGACTTCGCCAACCAGAAGAAGGTGTTCTTCCTCGCGGCCGAGCCGCTGACGGATGCCGTGACCTGGTCCAAGGGTAACAAGTACACCTTCCGCCTGCGTCCCTCGAACTACATGCAGGCGGCGATGCTGGTGGAAGCAGCCGCAAAGCTGCCGGCCAAGCGCTGGGCGACGATCGCGCCAAACTATGAGTATGGCCAGTCCGCCGTTGCCGTGTTCAAGAAGCTGATGTCGGAGAAGCGCCCTGACATCCAGTGGGTCGACGAGCAGTGGCCGCCGCAGGGCAAGATCGACGCGGGCCCCGTGGTGCAGGCCGTTGCTGCCGCCAATCCCGAAGCGATCCTCAACGTCACCTTCGGCGCCGACCTCGTCAAGCTCGTGCGCGAAGGCAACACCCGCGGCCTGTTCAAGGGCCGCGAGGTCGTCTCGTTCCTGACCGGCGAGCCGGAATATCTCGATCCGCTCAAGGATGAGACGCCCGAGGGCTGGATCGTCACCGGGTATCCCTGGTACTCGATCAAGACGCCCGAGCATGACGCGTTCCTGAAGGCGTACCAGGCCAAGTACAACGACTATCCGCGCCTCGGCTCCATCGTCGGCTACCAGACCATCAAGGCGGCCGCCGCGATCCTGGCGAAGGCGGGCTCGACCGATCCGGAGAAGCTGATCGCTGCCGCGGAGGGCTTGTCGATGCCATCGCCATTCGGCGAGATCACGTTCCGCAAGATCGACCATCAGTCGACGCTCGGTGCTTTCGTCGGCAAGACCGCACTGAAGGACGGCAAGGGCGTGATGGTGGATTCGGCTTACAAGAAGGGCGCGGACTATCTGCCCAGCGATGCCGAAGTCGAGAAGCTGCGTCCGAAGGATTGATGTCTTCCTTCTCCCTCGCCCCGCTTGCGGGGAGAGCGTCGGGGTGAGGGGGAGCCTCCGCGAGGGAGGTGACAGCGAGCCTTGCGGAGACTCCCCCTCACCCGAACTTGCGCATCGCGCAAATTCGACCTCTCCCCGTAAGCGGGGAGAGGTGAACCAAGACCCGCGTGCCGCGGCATGCAACACCAACCCGGACCGCCGATGGCCTTTTACGTCGTACAGTTTCTGACCGGTCTCGCCAGCGCGGCGTCGCTGTTCCTGGTGGCCTCGGGCCTGTCGATCATCTTCGGCGTGACGCGGATCGTGAATTTCGCGCATGGCGCCTTCTACATGATCGGCGCCTACATCGCCTTCACGCTCACCGAACGCCTGTCGGGCGCGTTCGGCTTCTGGGGCGGCATCGTGCTCGCGGCGATTGCCGTGGCACTGATCGGTGTCCTCGTCGAGATGGTGCTGCTCCGCCGCATCTATCACGCGCCGGAGCTGTTCCAGCTGCTCGCGACCTTCGGCCTGACCTTGATGGTCGAGGATCTCGTGGTGCTGATCTGGGGGCCTGACGATCTCGTCGGCCGTCGTGCGCCCGGCTTCAAGGGGGCCATCGATTTCTTCGGCCAGAACATCCCAAGCTACGACCTGTTCCTGATAGTGCTCGGGCCCGTCGTGCTCGGCATCCTCTGGCTGCTGTTCCAGCGCACGCGCTGGGGCGTCCTGGTGCGCGCGGCGACGCAGGACCGCGACATGGTCGCAGCCCTCGGCGTCAATCAGAAATGGCTGTTCACGTCCGTGTTCGCGGTCGGCGTCTTCCTCGCCGCGCTGGGCGGCGCGCTTCAGATCCCGCGCGATGCCGTGCACCACGCGATGGATCTGCGCATCATCGTCGAAGTCTTCGTCGTGGTCGTGATCGGCGGCCTCGGCAGCATCGTCGGCGCGTTCGTCGCGGCGGTGCTGGTCTCCGAGCTCAACGCCTTCGGCATCCTGATCTTCCCCAAGATTTCCATCATCCTGGTCTTCCTGGTGATGGCGGTGGTGCTGATCGTGCGACCGTGGGGCCTATTCGGCAAACCGGAGGCGCCGGCACGCAAGACGCCGGGGCTCACCGTCAATCCGTGGCGGCCATTGACGTCGAACGAGCGGCTTGCGGCGCTTGCGGCGCTCGTGATCGCAGCGACGCTGCCGCTGTTCGCCGGTAACTACGCGCTGACCGTCGGCTCGGAGATCGCGATCTTCGTCATCTTCGCCGTCTCCTTGCACTTCCTGATGTCGGTCGGCGGCCTCGCGTCTTTCGGCCATGCCGCTTATTTTGGCCTCGGCGCCTATGGCGTCGCTTTCCTCGCCAAGATGGCGGGGCTGCCGATGATCGTGTGCCTGCTGCTCGGGCCGTTGCTCGGCTGCATGGGCGCCGCCGTGTTCGGCTTTTTCGCCGTGCAGCTCTCCGGCGTCTACTTCGCCATGCTGACGCTCGCCTTCGCGCAGATCGTCTGGTCGATCGCGTTCCAATGGGTGAGCGTCACCGGCGGCGACAACGGCATCTTGGGCGTCTGGCCGGAAAAATGGGCGGCGAGCCCGTCGCACTTCTACTGGTTGGCGCTCGGCGTTGCTACGCTGGTGACCATCGCGCTGCGGGCGATGGTGTTCTCGCCATTCGGCTACGCGCTAAGGGCGACGCGCGACTCTTTGCTGCGCACCGAGGCGATCGGCATCAATGCCAAGCGCATCCAGTGGACGGCCTTCGTGATCGCAGGGACGACCGCCGGCATCGGCGGCGCGCTGTTTGCCTACCTCAAGGGCAGTGTCTTCCCAGACAATCTCGGCATTTCGCTCTCGGTCGATGCGCTGGTGATGGTGCTGCTCGGCGGTGTCGAGACGGTGTCCGGCGCGGTGATCGGCGCCATCGTCTACAAGGCCTTGAACATCTGGCTGGTCAGCCAGACCGATTTGTCGAAGCTCGTGCTCGGCGGCTTCATCATGTTGATCGTCGTCGTCTTCCCCAAGGGCATTGTCGGCATGCTGGAGATGCTGGCGCAGCGCCGCAGGAAGGCATCGCCGCCGGGGTCTCCCTTGCTTGCCAAGCCGATCGAGTCTGCCGAATGAGTGTTGCACCTCCACTTCTCGCCGTTGAAGGCTTGACCAAATCGTATGGCGGCATCCACGCCGTGCGCGGCGTGTCGTTCTCGCTGCGCGCCGGCGAGATTCTGGCGCTGATCGGGCCGAACGGCGCGGGAAAAAGCACCTGCTTCGACATGCTCAACGGCCAGAACAAGCCCGATACCGGCCATGTTCGCCTGCTCGGTGAAGAGATCACGGGCAGGAAGCCGCGGGAGGTCTGGCGGCTCGGCGTCGGGCGCACCTTCCAGATCACCGCAACCTTCGCCACCATGACCGTGCGCGAGAATGTGCAGGTCGCGCTGATCTCGCACGGGAAGCAGCTGTTCAATCTGTTCGGCTCGGCGCCGAAGTTCGACCGCGGCGAGGCCGGCCGTCTGCTCGAATTGGTCGGCATGGGCGGCTATGCCGATCGGCCCTGCGGTGAGCTTGCCTATGGCGACCTCAAGCGGCTCGAGCTTGCGGTGGCGCTCGCCAACCAGCCCAAGCTGCTGTTGATGGACGAGCCGACCGCCGGCATGGCGCCACGCGAACGGGTCGATCTGATGCGGCTGACCGCGAGCATTGCGCGGGAGAAATCGATCGGCGTGCTCTTCACCGAGCACGACATGGACGTGGTGTTCGAGCACGCCGACCGCATCATCGTGTTGAATCGAGGGACGTTGATCGCCGAGGGCACGCCAGCCGAGGTGCGCGGCAATCCGCAGGTGCAGGCGGTCTATCTCGGCGAGGGCCTGGTCTACGATGCCCGCCATCGCGAGGGAGCATCAACATGAAGCTCACCGTCGAGGGCCTCAACAGCCATTATGGCCCGGCGCATATCCTGTTCGACATCGGCTTCGAGGTCGGCGAGGGCGAGGTGGTTGCGCTGCTCGGGCGCAACGGTGCCGGCAAGTCGACGACGTTCCGCTCGATCGTCGGCCTGGTCGCGCAACGAACCGGCCGCATCATGTTCGAGGGCAAGGACGTCTCGGCCAAGCCGACCCACGAGATCGTGCGCGAGGGGCTCGGCTACGTGCCGGAGGAGCGCCGGATATTCACCGACCTGACCGTCGAGGAAAATCTCGAAGTGGGCAAGCAGCCCAAGCGTCCGAACGCGCCGCATTGGACGCGCGAAAAGCTGTTCGCGCTGTTTCCAAATCTCGGCGAGATGAAGAACCGTCCCGGCGGCCGCATGAGCGGCGGCGAGCAGCAGATGCTGACGATCGCGCGCACGCTGATGGGCAATCCGTCGCTGGTGCTGCTGGACGAGCCCTCGGAGGGCCTGTCGCCGAAGATCGTGGAGCAGATGGTCGACGCCATCCTGACCATGAAGAAGGAGGGCGTCAGCATCGTCGTCTCCGAGCAAAATCTGCATTTCGCGCGGTTGATTTCCGATCGCGCCTACATCATCGAGCGCGGCCGCATCTGCTTCGGCGGCACCATGGCCGAGCTCGACGCGCGTCCGGATATCCGCGACGCGCATCTGTCGTTGTGAGAGGCGGGGACGGATGGCGAGAAGTGTCGCGGTGAAGAAGGGCGTCAAACCGGCAAAACCGCCTTACGTGCTCGACGAGCAGGTCGGTTTCATCCTGCGCCAGGTCTGGCAGCGCCACAGCTCGATCTTCTCCCGCGATATCGGCACCAATCTGACGCCGACGCAGTGGGCGGCATTGTCGAAGCTCGCCGAGACCGGGCCGTGCTCGCAGAACCAGCTCGGCCGGCTGACCGCGATGGACGTTGCGACGATCAAGGGCGTGATCGATCGGCTCACGGCGCGTGGCCTGACCGAGACCAGCCAGGATCCCGAGGACGGTCGGCGGCTGCTGGTCAGCCTGACGCGCGCCGGTCAGCAGCTTTCGGAGAAGGTCGCGCCGAACGCGCTCGCCATCACCCGCGAGACGCTGGCGCCGCTCGACACGAAAGAGCGCGAGATGCTGATGGCGCTGTTGAACAAGCTGCGGTGAGGGTGCCGTAGGCGGTCTCGTAGGGTGGGCAAAGGCGCGAAGCGCCGTGCCCACCACTTCTCAATGGTGGGCACGCTTCCGCCGTCGCTCTTCGAGCTATGGCGGACAAGTCGCTTTGCCCACCCTACGGCAGTTGAACAAGGTGCGGGGACGGGCGACTAACCTCGATGAGGGACTTGTCGAGGTATTAGTCATGAGAGTCGCGGCGAAGTTTACGATGCTCCTCACTCTCGGTGCGGTGCTGGCGGGCAGTTGCGCGCCTGCCTTTGCCGCGCAGCCCTACGAGGGCTTCTGGGCGTCCACCAAAAAAGACTGCCGCGATGACGACAGCCCCAACCGCATGAGCATCGAAGGCGGCAATCGCCTCTACTGGTACGAGACGCGCTGCCGCGCCGGCGAGATCACCGCCGACGGAAAGCTCGGCTGGAAAATGAAGCTCGCCTGCGAAGGCGAGGGCGAGAAGTTTCGCTCCAATCCCCGGGTCTCCATCGCCGTGGACGGCAAGCTGGTGATGGACAACGGACCGGTCGGGCAGGCCAAGCGCCAGACCTATGTGCGATGTGAGATCGCGAAGAAGCGCTGATCTCGAACGCTTACGTCTTGCCCGGCCATTTGGCGCGGTAGCGAATTTCGCTGCCGTCTGCGAGCCGCCGCCATGTCCCGAACTCCGGCGTATGCGGCGCCCGGGCCGTCAAGTCGATCGGGTAGATGCGGCCCGGCTGGCCCTCGATATTGACAGCGAGCTGCCGGTGCGAGGTTCGAAACGCGAGCTCGACTTCGCCTGCGATGACGGGCTGGTCGCCGTCACGATAGAAGGCGGCCGGGGTCACTTCGCCCGGCATCGTGTTGAGGTCGGTCTGCAATTCGATGGTGATGCCCTGGGCCGATGCCGGCACCGCGACCCCGGCCGGAAAACGGACCTCAAATACGAGCAGGGGATTGCCGCCGTTCCGGTTGAGCCATGGCGTCGCAGTCGCATAGGCGTAAGCGATGTAGATGCCGATCCCGGCGACGCAGAGCAGGACGACGACGCCGAGAGACTTCAGGCTGTTGCGCGCGATGCTGCCATTGCCCGCGTCCTGGCCTGAACGCCTCACCAGCCAGTTGGCAACCACCGCGCCGGCGATCGCGCCGATGGGGGAGTAAACGAACAGTCCCAACAGACCCGAGGTGATCGGGTCCGCGCGGTTGCCGAAATCGAACAGGGAAAACAGCACAAAGATCGCGACATAGCCCGCCACCGCGCCAGCAAGGCCGACGGCTATTCGCGATGAGTTCTTCATGTTTCCCTCGATGGTCCAGCAATGAAATGCCGCCGCCGGGGGCTGCCTGCGTTAGACGCAGCAGGTCGCAGACTTGTTCAACGCCATCGAGGGGCGATGCCGAGCGGTGTGCCGCTCCGGCTGCGTCACTTCGCCACCACCTCCGGCACTTTCCCCGCGGGCGGCGTGTTCCGGCTGCGCTGGGTGCGCACGATGCCGTCGATGATGGTCATGCCGATGCCCGGGAGGTCGCCGAGCTGGACGCTCTCCAGGATGTTCTTGCCGGGCGAGTGCTGGGCCTTGTCCATGATGACGAAGTCGGCGGAACGGCCGACTTCAATGAGGCCGCAATCGAGCTCGCGCATCCGGGCGGTGTTGCCGGTGGCGAGACAGAACGCAAGCTCGGCCGGCAGTTCGCCGAGCGAGGACAGCATCGAGACCATGCGCAAAATGCCGAGCGGCTGCACGCCGGAGCCGGCGGGCGCGTCGGTGCCGAGGATGACCCGGTGCAGATCGCCCATCTCGCGCGCGGTGCGCAGCGTAAACAGAGCGGAGCGCTCGTTGCCGTTATGCACGAGCTCGAGGCCGCGCTTGCAGCCCTCGCAGATGCAGCGGATCTGATCGTCGGGCAGGGCGGTGTGGCCGCCATTGATGTGGCCGACCACGTCGGTGTCGGCCTCCAGCACCACGTCCTTGTCGATCAGACCGGAGCCGGGGATCGAGGGGCCGCCGGTGTGGATGGTGCTCTGAATGCCGTATTTGCGCGCCCAGCCAACCATCTTGCGTGCAGTGGGACCGTCCTTGACGCCGCCGAGGCCGACCTCGCCGAGCAGCTTGACGCCGGCGGCGGCCAATTCCTTGAAGTCCTCCTCGACCATCTCGCATTCGATCACCGGCGCACCGGCGTGAACCTTCACGCCGCCGGGGCGCAAATTCCAGAATGCGCGCTGCGCAAAGATCGCCATCGCCTTCAGCCCGACGACGTCGCGGGGGCGGCCGGGCATGTGCACCTCGCCGGCGGAGATCATGGTGGTAACGCCGCCGTGGAGGTTGCTGTCGATCCACCCGATCTGGTTCTGGCGCGGCGTCCAGTCGCCCGCCACAGGGTGGACGTGGCTGTCGATCAGGCCCGGCGCGACCGTGGTCCCGTTGGCCTCGACGATCGTGGTCGCGCCTTCGATGTCGATGTCCTTGAAGCGGCCGATCGCGGTGATCTTGCCGTTCTCGGCGACGATGGTGTCGCCATCCAGGATCGGCTTTTCCAGGGCGCCGGACAGGATCAGGCCGATATTCCGGATCACGAGCTTCGAGGGTCCGGTGGCCTGGGGGGCGTCATGCGCCATGGAAGGGGCTCCTTATTCCTAACTGCAACGCTTTCGATCTTGGGCAGCCTTGACCGCGGGATCAAGCAGGATTATTCATTAGTATACGAATGATCGTGTACAAACGACGCATAGCTGCCCGCCTCGGAACCGCATTGGAAGCGACAGGGAAGGTGAGATGAGCAATTTCAACCAGGAAAGCGTTTTGAGCGTCCACCACTGGACCGATACGCTGTTCTCCTTCAAGACCACGCGCAGCCCGACTTTCCGCTTCCGCAACGGCGAATTCACCATGATCGGGCTCAAGGTCGGCGAGAAGCCGCTGCTGCGGGCCTATAGCGTCGCCAGCGCCAATTACGAGGACACGCTGGAGTTCTTCTCGATCAAGGTGCCGGACGGTCCGCTGACCTCGCGGCTCCAGCATTTGAGGGAAGGCGACGAGATCATCGTCAGCCGCAAGGCCACCGGCACGCTGGTGATCGACAATTTGGAGGAGGGGCGCAACCTCTACCTCATCGGCACCGGCACGGGCCTTGCGCCGTTCCTGAGCGTGATCAAGGACCCCGAGACCTATGAGCGGTTCGAGAAGGTCGTGCTGTTGCATGGCTGCCGGCACGTCAAGGAGCTCGCCTATGGCGAGATGATCACCGAGACGCTGCCGAAGGACGAACTGATCGGCGAGTACATTCAGAATCAGCTGATCTATTATCCGACCGTGACGCGTGATCCCTTCCGCAACCGCGGCCGCATCACCGACCTCATCACCACAGGCAAGCTGTTCGCCGATATTGGCCTGCCGGCGCTGGAGGCCGCCCACGACCGCGTCATGATTTGCGGCAGCCCGGCACTGGTCGCTGATACCCGCGTGCTCCTGGGTGAGCGCGGCTTTGTCGAGGGCAATCACGGCGAGCCGGCCCAATTCGTGGTCGAAAAGGCCTTTGCCGAGCGCTAACGCGCAATTCTAGCTTGAGAAGACCGCATTTTCGCCGCGTGGGGCCCGTTGCGGCGCCGATTCGGCGCTTGATACACTGTGGGAACGAATCAGCGGAGTTCCCACATGGTTGCGGACAGCGACAGCAACATCGCCTGGCACCGGGTCCAGTTGAAGAAGAACCGCGCCGAGTTGAAGGCGCTGGAGACCGCGCGCTTCACGATGGGCGAGATCGCCTCCTCGAAGCGGAACGGCCAGACCCAGAAGGCGATCGCGGAACTCAAGCGCAAGATCGCCCAGTCCGAGCGCGTGATCGCCGATCACGACAAGCGCACGCGCCGTCCGCTCGGCACGGACATGCAGAGCCTCAGCAACGGCAGCTGGAGCCATTGGGACGCCTATACCAACCAGCAGCAGCGCAAGACCGGCCAGCGCTCGCCGGGGCGTGGATAGATCGCCGTCTCCTCGCGCGGGTTCCGACTTGCGGGTTGGCCCGCGCATACCATCTGGGTGAGACGCCAACAATCACTCCGGTGATCCCATGACAACGCGCCTCGATTTCACCAGCGAGGCCTTCTTTCGCGATCCGCCCAAGGCGATCGCGGCGTTGCGCATGTCCGGTCCTCTCGTCGCGACGCGATTTCCTCTGGTCGGCGATGTCTGGATCACCACGACCCATGACGCGACGGCACACGTGCTGAAGGACGGCGCTACCTTCACGCTGCGCAAGGAGGATGGCGACGTCGCGGCTCTGCGCTGGTGGATGCCGAGCTTCGTCAGAACCATCGCCAACAACATGCTGACGATGGACGAGCCGGATCACACGAGGCTCCGCAGCATCGTGGACGAGGCCTTTCGCCGTCGTGCCATCGTCGCGATGGAGCCGCGCATCCGTGCCATTGCCGACGGCTTGGCCGACGAGCTGTTCGCGGAGGGACGACCAGCCGATCTGGTCCAGCGCTACGCGCGCATCCTGCCGCTCGCAGTGATCTCCGAGCTTCTGGGATTGCCTCTGGCCGACCGGCCCAAATTCATCGCCTGGGGCAACGCGATGTCCTCGCTGACGAATGTCGTCAGCTTCTTCCGCTTGCTGTGGGCGTTCCGAAAGATGCGGGGCTACCTCGAGCAGCAATTGCAGGCCGCGCGCGTGCAGGGCGGCGAAGGCCTGATCGCCGAACTGGTCCAGGTCGAGCGCGAGGGTGCCCAAATCACGCCGGATGAAATGGTCTCGATGGTGTTTTTGCTGCTCGCAGCCGGCTCCGAGACGACCACGCATCTCATCAGCGGTTCCGCCTACGAGCTGCTTAGGAGTCCTGGCCTCCGCGATTGGCTGGAGCAGGACTGGAGCCGTGTCGGGCTTGCGGTGGAGGAGTTTCTTCGCTTCGTGTCACCGGTGCAGTTCTCCAAGCCGCGCTATGTGCGGCGGGACGTCGAGGTCGAAGGCGTGCGTCTGAAGAAGGGCGACCGTGTCATGGTGATGCTCGCCGCCGCCAACATGGATCCGGCGATGCATGGTCACCCTGAAAGCCTCGATCTCGAGCGCAAGCCGAACCGTCACCTCTCGTTCGGGACGGGAATCCATTTCTGCCTCGGCCATCAGCTTGCGCGGATCGAGGCGGCCTGCGCGCTGGAAGCGCTGTTCGTGCGCTGGCCGAGCCTTGGTCTGGCCGTCGATCCCTCGCAGATCCATTGGCGCAAGCGCCCGGGGATTCGCATGATTGCGAAGCTTCCCGTCACGGCCGAGATCCACGGAACATTTGCCGCTGCGGCGCCGGCGATGGCCGATCGTTCTCCCGTGCGGGCGGAGTGAAGCTCTCTCCTTCGGCAAATCGTCGCTGACCATGATCCGCTCGGAACGGCCTGCGGCGCTTGCTGTTGTCCACCGGGACCTGAGGCACGCGACGGAACAGTTCCGGGCCCAGAAGTCCCATCTCTCGAAGAGGTTGGATCATGACCAGCAAAATGCCGAATGTTCCGCCGGCCAATCAGAGCCGGAAGGGAACTGGCGACACCAAGCAAACATCGGCCGATCAGACTCCGCGCGGTCAGCAGCGCGCGGAAAATCCGGACCAACAGGGACAGCAAGGCAACATCAAGCAGAACACGACCAATCAGGGATACCAGCAAGACCGTTGAGGAGGCGACATTCATGTCGACATCCACCAAGACACCCAACAGCATTCGCCAGGGCGGCCCCGGCGCATCGCATGAGAACGCGAAGGCGCCGCTGGAAGTGAAGAAGCCGCCTGCGGACGATGAACAGCGAAGCCACAGCCGCGTCTCCGGTGGTGGAGGCGAGCAGGATTCTCATCACCGCCACGACGCGGCCGGCAAGGGCGGCGGCAGGTGACGATTGGAGATCAGAATGCAAGGCAGAAAGACTCACGAACAGCAGGTTCGCATTCTCGAGCGCAAGCCTGACATTCCCGATGCGAGGGAGCTCGATCAGGCATCCGGCCGCAACGTCGAGGGTACCGCTGCTCATCGCGCGCGGCCGGAAGCTCGACACAGCGAATTTCCGGTGAGCCGCGGCGGTCTCAACCAAGAGAGCGACCACAACAAGCACAACGACGCCGGCCAGAGCGGCCACAAGCAGCCGAAACCGACAGCGGCGCAACAGAAGCACTAGAGAAGATCACGGCCAAGAGGAGAGACTGATGCCAGGTGGGCACGGTAGCAAGACGCACTTCAGATCCGGCATGCATGGCAAGGGCGACGGCACCGGTGCATTGACCGATGTGCCCAAGGAGAAGATCGGCGATAACATGGTCCTGTCCAACCGCGACAAGGCCCAGCATTCGGACATTCGCGGCATGGACGGCAAGTCCATTCAGACCGAACAGTATCAGGATCATGCAGCCAACCGGCTCGACGAGACGCCGGAGACTGATGAGACCTGAGAGGGGCGTTCCTCCCGCTGAACTCGCGGACCGCTCTTCAGCCGGTCCGCTTTTTTGTCGGCACGAGGTCGCGCTCCCAGCCGAACACGGAGCGGCCGTCGAGGTCGGGTGAGGCCGCACGCTCGCCGGCGATATAGGTCTCGACGGACGGGCCGCGCACGGTGCGTTCCAGCCGCCGCGCCTGGTCGTCGAGGCGCCTGATCGCCTGCATCTCTTCGTCACGTCCGAGCTTGGCGCTCTGGATCGCGCCCTTCAGCACGCGAATGGTCTCGTCGTAGACCTTGATCGGGACAGGGTAGGGATGCCGATCCTTGCCGCCATGGGCGAGCGAGAAGCGCGCGGGATCCTTGAAGCGATAGGGCGCGCCGTGCACGACCTCGGCGACCATCGCCAGTGAGCGCACGGTGCGCGCGCCGACGCCGGGCGTCAGCAGCAGCTCCGGGAAATCGACCGGGCCGCGTTCGGCGGCTGCGGCGAGGGTGCCGTGCAGGCGCCGCGCGAACACATCCTTCGGCCGGACATTATGATGCGCGGGCATGATCAGATGCGGCAGCATGGCCTGCGCAGGCTCGGGCGCAGTCCCGGTGAGCCGCTCGAATTCAGTGAGGATGCGATCGGGGCCGAGATCGCTGAGGAGCTCGAGCTGCGCGCTACGCGAGATATCGGCGCGGTGGTCGGTCAGATTGACGATCTCGCCTTGTTGCGGGCCGTCGATCGCGCTGTGCGGCGTGTCGACGAAGCTCTTCAGCGCCTCGGAATGCCAGTGATAGCGGCGGGCCTGCCGCTTGTCGCCGTTCATGCCCTGCTGCACCACCGTCCATTTGCCGTCGGCGGTCACGAAGAAGCCGTGGAGATAGAGATCGAAGCCGTCCTGCACGGCCGCGCTGTCGACCTTCGCCACCAGGCGGCTGGCGCGGGTGAGCCTTGCGCCGTCGAATCCGACGCGGTCGCCGAGCTGCATCAACTCGTCCGGCGTCTTGCGCGAATGCTGGCCGCGGCCGCCGCAGACATAAATGCCGAGCTCATCCTGGAGCGGCCCGAGCCCGCGCTTCAGCGCGCCGATCACGGATGTGGTGATGCCGGAGGAGTGCCAGTCCATTCCCATCACGGCGCCGAACGACTGGAACCAGAACGGATGCGACAGCCGCTGGAGAAACGCATCGCGGCCGTAATGATGCACGATCGCCTGCGTGACGATCGATCCGAGCGAAGCCATGCGGCTCGCAAGCCACGGCGGAACCCGCCCGGTGTGCAAGGGAAGATCGGCGCTGCCGGTACGTCTGGTCATGGTGCCGCCAAATTAGCGCAGTTCGGCGACGGTTGCATCTGCGGAATGCTGCGTTGCACGAGAGAGGGGAGCCAAGCCGGCCGGGAGGCGTTGAGCGGGCTACGCGAATGCAATGACGGGGACAATCGATGAATCTGCAGGCCCTGATGGCCGACATCGACCGGATGTTCGGCTGGATACCGTCGTGGTTTGTCGGCCTCGGCCTGGTTGTCGGCGCGATCTTACTTGCGCTGTTCGTCTACCGGGTCGCCGTATGGCTGCTCGCGCGCGCCTTCGGAACCCGCCTTCCGCTGCTGAGCGTGTTCATCGACCGCACCGCGGGCCCGGCCCAGCTGGCGCTTTGCCTGGCCGCCGTCGCATTGGTCCTGCCGCTTGCCCCGCTCGACGACATGATCCGCACGCCGCTGATGCGCTTGTTCGTCGTGGCCGTCATTGCCCTGATCGGCTGGATCTCGATCCGGGTCGTGGACATGAGCGCGGCGCGGTACTTGCAGAATTTCCGCGACGTCACCGAGAACTTCGTCGCGCGCAAGCACGTCACGCAAGTTCGCGTGTTCAAGCGCGTCACCGATACCATCATCGTGGTCATCACGGTGTCCACCGCGCTGATGACGTTCGATTCGGTGAGGCAATACGGCGTCAGCCTGTTCGCCTCCGCCGGCGCGGCCGGTATCATCGTCGGTCTTGCCGCACGGCCGCTGCTCAGCAACCTGATCGCCGGCCTGCAGATCGCGATCACGCAGCCGATCCGCATCGAGGATGCCGTGATCATCGAGAACGAATGGGGCTGGGTCGAGGACATCGCCTCGACCTATGTCGTGATCCGGCTGTGGGACTGGCGCCGCATGGTGGTGCCGCTATCCTATTTCATCGAAAAGCCGTTCCAGAACTGGACCCGAGACACCGCCTCCCTGATCGGCGTGATCGCGCTGCACGTCGATTATCGCGCCGACGTGCCGCGCATCCGGCGTTGGCTGGAGGATGCCGTGAAGCAGTCCAAGCTCTGGGATGGCGCGGTGGTCAATCTCCAGGTGATCGACGCGGACTCCCGGACCATCGAGCTACGTGCGCTGGTCAGCGCAAGAAACGCGCCGCAATCCTGGGACCTGCGCTGCGAGATCAGGGAAAAGCTCGTCGCCTTCATCCGCGACGAGATGCCGGAGGCGCTGCCGCGCGAGCGCGCGATCCTGATCCCGTCGGCCGACGATGATGCCGATTTCCTGCGGCCCGTCACGCAGCCGGAAAAGATGCGGGCGAGCGCGCATAATTGACCGTCCGAGCGATCAGCGGGCGCCGACCACGGCCGCGCCGGCCTGGCGGTCGGAGCGCGGTCGCCGCTTGCGCAGTTTACGTCGGGCCCAGATCAGGAGACCGGTCGACAGCAGCGTGAGCAGCGCGATCGACGTCACCACATTGAGCGACGAGGCGATCAGGGCCGACCAGTTTCCCTCATGGATCAGGCGCGGCCAATTGCGTGGCAGTGGCGTGACCTCCGATGAATTGACGGCATAGGCGCGTAGTTCTCCTCCGTCATAGATTCGCGCCATCATGTGGCCGCCGCGCATACCGATCGAGATCACGTGCGTGAGATCGTGGGAGGCCGCGACCATCCGTATCGCGTCGGGCAGGGCGAGGGGACGGCCGCTGCCGGCCGGAACGCCTCCGCTCTGAAACGTCAGGCCGAACGCCATGCACAGGCCGGTCAGCGGGCTCAACAGGACGAGCGGCAGCGCGAACCAGGCCGTGCCCTTGTGCCATCCGGACAGCGTGTTGCGCAGCCGCGGCAGTCCCATGAGGCTGCCGAGCAGGATCAGGATGACCATGGCGATGGTCGAGCTTGTCACCAGCCACGCCTGGCCGAGCAGCCGCTCATGCGTGATCCGCGCCCACCGGAAGAGATCGGTCGGGCCGGAGCTGGCCGCAGCGGGTGCGCCGGTCACGAGGTCGATGGCCGGCGCGCCGGAGCCTTGCAGCGTCATCCGCTGGCTAGCCGCATTGATCGAAAGCCCGCGCGCCTTGTTGTGTGGATCGTACGTCTTCACCAGCTCGACGACGCGCGCGGCATCGATCGCCGGACCGCCGATGCCATTGATTTGCATCAGCGGCTCGAACGACAGGATCAGGCCGGTGGTGATGATCGCGAACAGGGGAAGCGCAAAGACCAGCGTGATCCAGCGATGGAGTGTCAACAACAGGGGTTTGTTCATTCTTCGGTCTCCGGCGATCTTGGCACTGGTCGCCTAGCGCAGCCCCGAAGACAAATGACGCTTTGTCCACCTTGCCGCGTTGATTTGCAGCAAATGGACGCGAGGCTATCGCGATGCTGCGATCGCCAATCGTTCGCAGGTTTTCGAGAGACTGCAGCAGCTGCGTCGTGCAGTCTCGCTCGGCGAGACCTACTCGCGCGTTACCTTCATCGCGCCGCGCAAGCCAGCCTGACGTTGGATCGTCTCCAACGCGCCGGACGACTGTTTCTCCGCAACGAAGCTGTTGAGCAGGGACAGCGCCTCTTCGCGTCCTCTGGGGATCGCGATGGCCATGTGCTCCAGGCCCCAATTGCCGTCGAGAATCCTTGCGCCCGGCATCTGGTCGGACATTTCGAACAGCGTCGGCTTGTTGGTCGCGTAGAGATCGATCTCACTGCTCCCGAACATCGCGATGGCAGCCTTGACGCTTGCGGCGGGAACGATGGTCGCGTTCTTGAATTTTGTCGGCAGCGTGCGCTCGGAGGTCGAGCCTTTGGTGACGCCGATCTTCACACCGGGCTTGTCGATGTCCTCGACCTCTCTGATCGGCGAATTCGCCGGGACGAGAAAGCCGAGCTCGATTGCCAGCACGGGCCGGCTGAAGCTCACCTCGTTGGCGCGGGCCGGCGTGGCGTTGGTCACGGTGAAGTCGATCTTGCCATCGTGGATCGCGCTGACGATGTCGGCAACGCGCTCGAACCTGACATAATCGACGCCAACGCCGAGCCGCTTGGCGAACTCGGCGCCGAGATCATAGGCGAGGCCGTGCGGCTTGCCGACGGCATCCTTCACCATCGAGGTCGGGCTGCCCGGATAGATGCCGACGCGCAAGCTGCCGCTCGGCGCCAGCAGCTTTGCCTCGCCGTCGGCGCGCGCGGACGCGCCGACGAGGCTGATGATTGCGGCCACCAGCAGGGCGGTGCGGGCGAGGCGTCCAGAGAAGGCCCTCATGCAAAGAGGCTCACTGCGCGCGGATGTTGGCCGCCTTCAGCACCGGCTCCCACTTGGTCGCCTCGGCGTGCATATAGGCGTCAAACTCCTTGGCGGAGGAGCCGACCGGAGCGGCGCCGATCTTGCCGAGCGTCGACAGCACGTTCGGATCCTGCAGCGCCGCCTTGAGATCGGTTTCGAGCTTCGCCACGATCTCCGGCGGCATTTTTGCCGGACCAAGCACGCCCCACCAGACCGAGACGTCATAGCCGGAGACGCCGGACTCGGCGACGGTCGGGATGTCAGGCAGCGCCTTGGAGCGTTCAGCCGAGGTCACCGCGAGCGCGCGCACCGGACCGCCTTCGAGCTGACCGATCGCTTCCGCAAGCGGATTGATGCTGAGCGGGATCTCGCCGGCGATGACAGCGGTCAATGCCGGCGCGCCGCCCTTGTAGGGGATCGCGACGATCTTGCTGCCGGACATGTGCTTCAACAGTTCACCGGCCAGATGCGCCGAGGTACCGTTTCCGGACATGCCGTAAGATAGCTTGTCCGGATCTTTCTTCGCCGCAGCCAGGAGATCGCCGAGCGTCTTGTAGGGGCTGTCCTTGGCCACCACGATCGCGAGCGGTGAGGAGGCGACTTCGGTGATTGCGGTAAAATCCCTGAACGTGTCGTAGGGCACGCTCGGATAGATGAACTGGTTGAGCGGATGGCCGCTCGCGACCAGGATCAGCGTGTAGCCGTCGGGCGCGGCCTGCGTCAGCGCCTGCGAGGCAACGATGCCGCCGGCGCCGGGACGATTGTCGACTACCGGCTGCTGACCCCAGGACTTGGCCAGCGCCTGGCTCAGCGTGCGCGCGAGCACGTCGACCGCGCCACCGGCCGCGTAAGGTACGAGGATGTGAACCGGCTTGCTCGGATAAGTGTCGGCGGCCTGCGCGGCGCTGCCCGCGAGCAGCAAACCGGCGCCCAGCATCAATCCGCCGATTGTCTTGTTCATACCCAGCATTTTCCCAGCACTCCTTGCGGGCGCACGCATCCTTGCATCGGTCTTCCAGGCCGTCCGGACGCCGCCCATGGTTTTTGTTGACGAGACCTGATCTTTTGTACGATAGTACAAATCACATGGTACGCAAGCCCACCAGCAAGGAAACGGCCCGCAAGCCGAACATGCGCGAGGCAATCTTCGCCGCGGCCGAGGAGCTGTTCGCCACCAACGGCTTCAACGCCGTCTCGGTGCGCGACATCGCCCAGGCTGCCGGAGCCAATCCCGGCAGTGTGACCTATCATTTCAAGACCAAGGACGGCCTGCTGCTGGAGATCTACCGGCGGCATTGCGGGCCGATGAATTTGCGACGTTGGGAGCTGCTCGCCGCCGCCAGGCGGGTGCGCGATCTCCAGGACCGGCTGGAGGCTGTGGTGCGGGCCTACGTCGTGCCGGCTTTCACCTCGGGCAGCGACCTTGCCGGCGGCGGTGCGCGCTTCACGCGGCTGCGCGCCGTGATGTCGGCCGAGGGCAACGAGGTCGCGCGAAAAATCATAGCGCAGACTTTTGACGACACCAGTCACGCCTTCATCGATGCGATCCACGAGAGCCTGCCGCACATTCCGCGCACCGACATCGTCTGGCGCAGTCACTTCCTGCTCGGCGCACTCTATTACTCGTTGGTGACACCGGATCGCGTCTCGCGCCTGTCGCGCGGCGAGGCCGATGGCGGCGATGCCGCCAGCGCTATCGAGCAGCTGGTGCAGGCCACGGTCGCCTCATTCCAGGCGCCGCCGCTCGATCATGCCGCGCCGGTGCGGCGGCGGCCGGTCGTCAGCAGCAAGACTTGAAAGAAGCCACCCGAGCGGAGGCGCGTAACAGCGCTTCCGCTCGCAGGCGGACGGTGTGACAGGGTGTTGGGAACATGAACAGGCGGGAGTGCTTGCATCTCTTGACCGGACTGGCCGGTACGGCGCTTGCGAGCGAGGCGTGTGCGCAAGGCGCAGAGCCGAAAGCGATGTCGACGATCACGCCGCCGGACCCAAATCCCACGACGCCGTCGTTCAAGCTGCCGGCAAAATCCTGCGACAGCCATACCCACATCTTCGGGCCGGCGTCGCGCTACCCCTTCGCGGAAAAGCGTCCCTACAACACGGCTGATGCGCCACTGGAGGCGTTCCGCCGCGTGCACGAGACGATCGGCGTCGAGCGCTGCGTCATCGTGAATGCGACCGTGCACGGCACCGACAATCGCGTCGTCACCGACGCCATCGCCCAGAGCGAGGGGGCCTATAGGGGCATCGCCAACGTCAATGACGAGATGACCGAGAAGGAGCTGGCGGCGCTCGACAAGGCCGGCATCTGCGGCTGCCGTTTTGCCTTCCTCAGGCGTCTCGGCGGCGTCGGCGATATGGGTAAGTTCCAGCGCATCGTGCACCGCGTTGCCGAGCTCGGCTGGCACATCGACGTCTATTTTGAGCCGGGCACGATCGCCGAATTCACAGGCCTCCTGACTGCGCTGCCGACGCCTTATGTGATCGATCACATGGGCACGGTGCAGGCCGGGAAGGGGCTTGACGATCCCGGCTTCACCGCGCTGCTCGACCTTCAGAAAAAGGACGAGAAGTGCTGGGTCAAGATCACCGGCCTCGAGCGCGCCTCCGCCGTCGGCAAGCCGTTCCACGATGCGGTGCCGTTTGCCAAGGCGCTGATCGACAACGCGCCCGATCGCGTGCTCTGGGGCACCGATTGGCCGCACCCTAACGTCAAGGTCATGCCGAACGACGGCGAGATCGTTGACCTGATTCCGCTCTACGCGCCCGACGCAAAGGTCCGGCAAAAGCTGCTGGTCGACAATCCCGCACGCCTGTTCAAGTTCACCTGATGACGATGATGTACACACCCACCATTCCGCCGCCCGATCCGAACACGCGCACGCCGAAGTTCAAGCTGCCAAAACTATCCTGCGATGCGCACTGCCACATCTTCGGGCCCGGCTCGAAATACCCTTACGCGCCTGACCGATCCTACACGCCGCCGGATGCGCCGCTGGAGGATTTCCGCGCGCTGCATGCCAAGATCGGTGTCGAGCGCGCCGTCATCGTCAATGCCAGCGTGCACGGCACCGACAACAGTGTGGCGCTCGATGCCATCGCGCAGAGTAGCGGCGCCTACCGCGCCGTCGCCAATATCGACGACACCATCACCGAAAGCGGGCTTCGTGCGCTGCACGAGGGCGGTTTTCGCGGCTGCCGCTTCAATTTCGTCCGCCATCTCGGTGGCGTCCCTGACAAGGGCGTGTTCGATCGCGTCATCGCCATGGTCGCGCCGCTCGGCTGGCACATCGACCTGCATTTCGATGCGATCGACCTGCCTGATTATGCCGACATGCTGGCAAGGCTGCCGCTGAGCTACACCATCGACCACATGGGACGGGTGGAGGCCTCCGAGGGGCTCGACCAGCTGCCGTTCAAGATTTTGATCGAGCTGATGCAGCGCGACGAGAAATGCTGGGTCAAGATCTGTGGCTCGGAGCGGGTGGCCTCCAGCGGTCCGCCCTTTACCGACGCGGTGCCGTTCGCGCGCAAGATCGTCGAGACCGCGCCCGACCGCGTCATCTGGGGCACCGACTGGCCGCATCCCAACGTCAAGGTGATGCCGAATGACGGCGACCTCGTCGATCTGATCCCGTTGTTCGCGCCGGAGCCGGAGTTCCAGCAGAAGATCCTCGTCGACAATCCGGCGCGCCTGTTCGAGTTCGACCGATGACGGTGCTCGCGATCGACAAGCCGCGCGGGCGGCCCTGGTGGAGGGAGCTCTGGATCCAGGTGCTCATCGCCATGGCGGCCGGCATCGCGCTTGGGATCGCCAGTCCGGAGGCGGGCGCCAAGATGCAGCCGCTCGGGGATGCCTTCATCAAGGCGATCCGGATGCTGATCGCGCCGATCATCTTCTGCACCGTCGTGCACGGCATCGCCCACATGGCCGACATGGCGCGGGTCGGGCGCGTCGCGGTGAAGGCGATCGTCTATTTCGAGATCATGACCACGATCGCGCTGATCATCGGTCTCATCGCGATCAATTTGCTCAAGCCCGGCGTCGGCATGAACATCGATCCCGCCAGCATCAATGCCAGCGCGATCGAGCCTTACGTCAAGCAGACCAGCGTCATCGGCTTCGTGCCATTCCTGATGAACATCGTGCCCGCGACGTTCATCGGCGCCTTCGCCGAAGGCAACATCCTCCAGGTGCTGTTCATCTCGGTCCTTTGCGGCTTTGCGCTGGTGCAACTCGGCGAACGGGCCGCGCCGCTGGTCCATCTGATCGACATCGCCGCCAAGATGGTGTTCGCCGTCGTCGGCTTCGTGATGTGGGCGGCGCCGATCGGTGCATTCGGCGCCATCGCCTTCACGGTCGGCAAGTTCGGCGTGGGATCGCTGGCCTCGCTCGGCAAGCTTCTCGGCGGCTTCTATCTCACCTGCCTGGTCTTCATCGTCGTGGCACTCGGCCCCGTCGCGCGGCTCTGCGGCTTCTCGCTGCTCAAGCTGATCCGTTACATCTGGGAAGAGCTGCTGATCTGCATCGCTACGACGTCGTCGGAGACGGTGCTGCCGCGGATGCTGACCAAGCTGGAGAAGGCGGGCTGCGAGAAGAGCGTGGTCGGGCTCGTGATCCCGACCGGCTACTCCTTCAATCTCGACGGCACCTGCCTCTACCTTGCCGCGGCCTCGGTGTTCCTGGCGCAGGCGACCAACACGCCGTTCGGGCTTGCCGAGCAGATCGAGCTCTTGCTGATCCTGCTGGTGACCTCCAAGGGCGCGGCGGGGATCGCGGGCGCCGCCTTCGTCGTGCTGGCGGCGACGCTGTCCGCGACCGGCACCATCCCGGTGACGAGCGTGGCACTGGTGCTCGGCATCCATCGCCTGATGTCGCAGGGGCTGACGCCGACCAATCTGATCGGGAACGCGGTCGCGACCATCGCGATTGCCAAATGGGAAGGCGCGCTCGACGGCGAACGGCTGAGGCGCGTGCTCGACGGCGAGGAACACGTGGCCGCTGCGATCCGATGAATTGGCTTCCGGCGCGACGCAGGCGGTTTATGATGCTTACGAACAAGAGAGGGGAGTTTCTCCCATGAAGACAGGTCTCGTCATCACCGCCCATCCCGGCGATTTCGTCTGGCGCGCCGGCGGCGCGATCGCGCTGCATGCGAAGAAGGGCTATCGCATGAAGATCGTCTGCCTGTCCTTTGGCGAGCGCGGCGAGAGCCAGTTTGCCTGGAAGGAAAAGGGCGCGACGCTGGAATCGGTCAAGGCCGGGCGCAAGGACGAGGCGGAGCGGGCGGCAAAGCTGCTAGGCGCGGAAATCGAGTTCTTCGATTGCGGCGATTATCCCCTCAAGCTGACCGAGGCGCATTTCGACCGCATGGTCGACATCTACCGCGAGCTCAATCCCAGCTTCGTGCTGACCCACGCGCTGGAAGACCCTTATAATTTCGACCACCCGAACGCAGCGCATTTCGCCCAGGAGACGCGTGTGGTCGCGCAGGCGATGGGTCACAAGCCCGGCGCGCAGTACAAATATTCGGCGCCGCCGGTGTTCCTGTTCGAACCGCATCAGCCAGAGCAGTGCAATTACAAGCCGGATCTGCTCCTCAAGATCGACGAGGTCTGGAAGGAGAAGTACGAGGCATTCCAGATCCTCGCCGCGCAAAAACATCTGTGGGGCTATTACGAGCGCGTCGCGCTCAACCGCGGCATTCAGGGCAGCCGCAACACCGGCGTGCCCATGACCTATGGCGAGGCCTATCAGCGCCTGTTCCCGACGGTTGCGGAGGAGCTGGCATGAAGCCGGTCGTCGTTCGCAACATTGAGCGCGCCGATCCCGCCGGCATGGCGGCGTATGGCGTCTCGACCGTGCACGAGGCTTACGGGCGCATGGGTCTGATGAAGCCCTATTTGCGCCCGGTCTGGGCGGGCGCGTCGATCGCCGGGCCCGCCGTCACCGTGCTGGCGCAGCCCGGCGACAATTGGATGATCCATGTCGCCGTCGAGCAGTGCAAAAAGGGCGACATCCTCGTCGTCGGCTGCACCGCCGACAATACCGATGGCATGTTCGGCGAATTGCTGGCGACCTCGCTGCAGGCACGCGGCGTGCAGGGGCTGATCATCGATGCCGGCTGCCGCGACGTCAATGCGCTGCATGAGATGAAATTTCCGGTATGGTCGCGCGCTGTCTCGGCCAAGGGCACAGTCAAGGCGACGCTCGGCTCGGTCAACATTCCCGTGGTCTGTGCCGGCGTCAATGTCGATCCCGGCGACATCATCGTCGCCGATGACGACGGCGTCGTCGTGGTCCCGAAGCGCCATGCGGCCGAGGTCGCCGGGAAGGCGAAGAAGCGCAACGCTGACGAGGGCGGCAAGCGCAAGCGTCTCGCTTCGGGCGAGCTTGGCCTCGACATGTACAGCATGCGCGAGGCGCTGGCGAAGGCCGGGCTCGTCTATGTCGACAATCCCGAGGACGTCTGAAGACTAGCGGAGCGGGCGGATGGATCGTCTCAAGCTGAAGGCCGTGCTCGGCAATCATCCCCACGTGCAGGCGGTGAAGAGCGGCGCGCTCCGCTCCGATCTTTTCGATCTCGACTTCATCACGTACACGCCGACCAACACCGCGTTCAAGCCGATGGTGCGGGAGCAGGCCTTCGATGTCTGCGAGATGGCGATTGTCACCTACCTGATGGCGAAAGCCCACGGCAAGCCGCTGGTGCTGCTGCCGGCGACCATGCTTGGTCGCTTCCAGCATTCCTATGCGCTCTACAATCCCACGAAGGGAACGCTCGGGCCGTCCGATCTCGAAGGCAAGCGCGTCGGCATCCGCTCGTTCACGACGACGACCGGCGCCTGGATCCGGGGCATTCTCGCCAACGATTACGGCGTCAATCTCGACAAGATCCGCTGGGTCACCTTCGAGGATCCGCACGTGGCCGAATATGTCGACACCACCGAGCGCGCCCCGAAGGACAAGAAGATTCTGCAGATGCTGCTCGACGGTGAGCTCGACGCTGTCCTCGGTGAGATCTCTGATAGTCCCAGGTTGAAGCCTCTATTCCCGGATCCGGCCGCGGAGGCTGCCAGATGGTACGCCAAGCGCGGCGTCGTGCCGGTCAATCATCTCGTGGTCGTGACCGAGCAACTGGCGAGAACGCGTCCCGGGATCGTTGCGGGCGTCTATGATCTCCTCAAGCAGAACAAGGTGCAGGTGGGGCCTGCGGCAACGCCAGATCTTGTCCCGTTCGGGATCGAGGCCAACCGGAAGCCGCTGGAGTTGATCGTCGACTACGCATTCCAGCAGGCGCTGATCCCGCGCCGCTATGCGGTCGAGGAGCTGTTCGACGAGACGACCCGAGGATTGAACTGATGGTGGATCCGAAACGATGGCAGATCGGGCTTATCGGCTATGGCGAAGTCGGCCGTATCCTGGCCGAGGATTTGCGCCAGCAGGATATCAAGGTCTCGGCCTATGACATCAAGCTCGGTGGCGAGCAGGGCGCGCCGCTGAAGGAGCATGCGGCGAAACACGGTGTGACGCTGGCAGCATCTCATGCTGAGCTGACCGCGAAATCCGATTTCATCATCTCCGCTGTCACCGCCAGCCAGGCCGTGCCGGTGGCGAAGGCCTGCGCCGCTGCGATCAACCAGGGCGCCTGGTTCCTCGATTTCAATTCGGCCTCTCCGGGCGCCAAGCAGCGCGCCGCGGCGCTGATCGACGGCGCCGCCGGCCGCTATGTCGAAGGTGCCGTGATGACCTCGGTGCCGCCCTATCGCATCAAGGTGCCGTTGCTGCTCGGCGGTCGCGGCGCGAGAGAGTTGGAGCCGCTGCTCAACGCGATCGGCTTTGCCGCCAGGGTCGCGAGCGACAAGCTCGGCGTGTCCTCCGCGGTGAAGATGTGCCGCAGCATCATGATCAAGGGCCTGGAGGCCATGGTCGTCGAGAGTTTTACGACCGCGCGGGCCTATGGCGTCGAGGATGCCGTGCTGGCCTCGCTCGCGGAGACCTTTCCCGCGATCAACTGGGAGAAGCAGGGCGCCTACTTCTTCCAGCGCGTGATCGAGCACGGTCGCCGGCGCGCCGAGGAGGTGCGTGAGGTCGCCGAGACCGTGCGTGAGGCGGGACTGACACCATGGTCCGCGCAGGGCACAGCCGAGCGTCAGGCCTGGGTCGCTGATCTCGCCGATGAAGGGCTGTTCGGCGCCAGGGGCACCAAGGAGTTCGCGCGCAGCGCTGATTGGCGTACCGAGGCAGATCGAATCCTGAGCAAGATCAAGGGCTGACGCCGATCGCGTAGGTTGAGCTCAAAACCCTGCCGCGGTCGCGATAGTTCGAGATTTCGTCACGGGCGAGCTCGATCAGGTCGACCAGGCATTTGGCCTCGCGGACGACCTGCTCCTTGGCGGGCGCGGTGCGGAACTCTGCGAGAATCATGCGGATGCACTTGTCGGCAGTATCCAGCGTCCAGAGCCCGCGGGTCATGTCGTCCTGCGTCTGGATCGCCGAGATGTCGAGGCCAGATAGGACTTCGCCGATTCCCTTCAGGCGCTTGACGGCCGTTTCCGCCGGCGAGTCGGCCCGAATGGAGCGATAATCCATGCTACTGAATGCGCTGAACATGTACATGCTTCCCCACTGAACGCAGATCGTTCAGTGCGCCCCTTTAATATGATCCGGACGGCCTGTTGTGCAATGCGCACAGCTACGGTCCGGGATTCTACCGGGCTCGGATCTTGGGAGGAATCGGCCGTGAATCGGCGCGAAACGGTCCGATGATCAGCCGTGTTCCTGACGATTTTACCGTTGGAGCTTCGACCGGAAACGCGTTCAGGCCCCAGGCCGGAACAGCGCGGGCCGCTGCCGTGCAAACGTCTGTCGGCCCTCCTTGAAGCCCATCATGACGTCGGGCAGCTCGGCGATCGCGAAGCGGCCGTCTTGCGTATCGAGCACGATGAGATCGGCGGGATTGCCGACCTTGATGCCGTAATCGTCGAGGTTCATCAGCCGCGCCGGCAGCTCGGTCACGAGATCGAGGCAGGTGTCGAAATCCCTCACCGAGGCGTGCGCGACATTGGCGTAGAAGTTCGCCATCCGCAGCAGCGAGGCGTCGCCGAACGGCGTGAAGGGATTGAGCACGTTGTTGGTGGCGACCGAGCAAACCACGCCGTCGCCCGCGAGCTTGTGGGCGAGGGTCAGCCCGCGCGGTGCGTTGTGGGTGGCGTCGTGCCCCATCAGATAGAGATCGGTCGCGGGCAGCACCGTGACGGCGACGCCGGCTTTCGCCAGTTGCGCGGTGGCCGCCTTCATCCGCTCCGGCGGCAGGGCCGAGAGTTTTGTCGCATGGCCGATCGTGACGCGGCCGTGATAGTTGCGCCGCTCGGTCTGGCGGCAGACCTCGTCGAGATGCCACCAGGAAGGATCGAGATCGAAATCCAGATGGAGGTCGACGTCGACGTCGAACTCCTGGGCGAGATCGAAGATGCGGGCGACATGCGCGGTCGGATCGGTGTCGGTATAGGGACAGCCGCCGATCGTCTCGCCGCCGTCGCGCAGCGCCTGGACCAGCAGCTCCTCAGCTCCGGGATCGTTGGTTAGCCCCTCCTGCGGGAACACGCAGAGCGACAGGTCGAGCGCCCATGCATAGTCGCGCTTCAGCGCCTTCACCGCCTCGAAGCTTCGCAGACCGATCCGCGGATCGATTTCCACATGCGTGCGCATGCGCGTCGTGCCGTTCACGATCGCACGTTCGAGCACCTTGGCGCCGCGTGCGTAAACATCCTCGACGGTGAAGTCGCGTTTCATCGCCGACACGGCCCGGATGGCGTCACCGAGACTGCCGTGATCGTGGCCGCAGCGGTCGAGCAGACAGGCCTTGTCGAGATGGATGTGGGTGTCGACGAAACCGGGCAGGGCGAGGTGACCGCCGATATCGACCTCGACCGCTTCGCAGGCGAGCTTCGGCGCGATCGCGGCGATCCGGCCGGCCTTCACGCCGATGTCGACAGGCGCGGCGGATGATCGCAACAATGCGTTACGGAAGATCAGGTCGAAGGCGGGCTGGGTGATCATGGCTCTTGCGGACGGAATTTAAAGCAATCAGCCGGGATCGGCGGCTCCAGATTGTCGGCAGTGTAGCGAGGCAGATGTTCAAAATATATGCATGGATTCGGCGACAGTGGCGGTAATATTCCGCGAATCCGGGAGAGCCTGCCATGTCCGTTGCCGCCAAAGCCGAAACTGGTCAATTGTCCGATGCCGCGATCGTGGAGGCCTATCTCACGGCATCGATGATCCCCGATCCCGACGCTGCGGCCGCCTATATGGCGCCGGGCACCGTGATCACCTTCACCGGCGGGCGCGAGTTCGATCATCCGCGTGGCCCGACCGGCTTCAACGCCAAGCGCTACCGCTGGGCCAAGAAGAGGATGGACCGGTTCGATGTCTGCCCCGGCGACGGCGAGACCGTGGTTTACAGCGTCGGCACCCTCTACGGCGAATGGAAGGACGGCACTTCGTTCGAGGGCAACCGTTACGTCGACCGCTTCGTGGTGCGCAACGGCAAGATCACCAAGATGGATGTCTGGAACGATAGCGCTGAGCGCATCCTGGTCCAACGCGGCATCGACGCGTAATATCCGTCTCGGCAAAGGCGGAGCCAAACGGCCGCTCGTCATATCGAAAGCTGCGATAGCTGATAGGCGCGAGCCCGTCTGGCGGCTGGCCTGCGCCTGCGCTATCAAATCCCGCGATCGCGCCCGGGATGGAGGCGCGAGCCCCCTTTAGGAGCAGCCGATGCGTCTACCCACCGTTATCCTGGCCCTGACATGTCTTGCGGGCGCAGCTTCAGCCGAAGATCTGTCGGGCACGCTCCAGAAGGTCAAGGAGACCAAAAAGATCACCCTGGGCTATCAGGAGGCCTCGGTCCCGTTCAGCTATCTTGACGGCAACCAGAAGCCGGTCGGCTTCGCCATGGACATCTGCCTCAAGATCGTCGACGTCGTGAAGAAACAGCTGGGCATGCCTGACATCGTCGTCGACACGCTCGCCGTGACCTCGTCGAACCGGATCCCCTTGATGGTGAACGGCACGCTCGACCTGCACTGCTCGGCGACCACCAACAACGCCGACCGCCAGAAGCAGGTCGCCTTCACCAACACGCATTTCCTCAGTGCGACGCGGTTCGCCGCCAAGAAGGCCGCAAAGATCAACACCATCGACGATCTCAAGGGCAAGGCGGTCACGGCGGTCGCCGGCTCGGTCAACCTGACGCAACTCGCCAAGGTCAATACGGAACGCAATCTCGGCATCAGTCTGATGCCCGCGAAGGATCAGGCCGAAGCCTTCCTGCTCTTGGAAACCGACCGCGCCCAGGCCTACGCGCTCGACGACGTGCAGCTCGCGGTCGCGATCGCGCGCTCGAAGGAGCCGCAAGCCTTCATGATCAGCGAGGAGGCGTTCTCCAAGCCGGAGCCCTACGGCATCATGCTGCGGCGGGAGGACGCGCCGTTCAAGGCGCTCGCCGACCGCGCGACTGCGGAGCTCTATGCAAGCCCGGAGATCGAGGTGCTCTACAAGAAATGGCTGCAGTCCCCGACGCCGCCGAATGGCCTCAACTACAACGTCCCGATGTCGCCCGCCTTGCGCAACGCTTTCAAGAAGCCGAGCTGGAGCGCCGATCCGGACGTGTATCTGGCGAACTGAGGCGAGAGGTTGCGCATTACCGTGCCCTCTCCCCTTGTGGGCCTGTTGCGCTACGGCCTTTTGAGGCAGGAGACGTAAGGAGAGAGGGCTGTGTTGACGCCGATCGTCAGGCCGAGATCTGTAGTTGGCGCCCTTGGCGGGCGTCTCAGGCGGCGATCGCAGCCCACCGCCTCATGTTGAACGCGATGGAGGCAAGCAGGACTTGCCCGCTTGCCTTGGCGAGACCGACGTAGCGAATGCAGGTAAGCCGCATCCGGCGTTTGAGGGTGGCAAAGGTGGTCTCAACCTGGGCTCGCCGGCGCGCGATGAGGCGGTTGTAGCGTTTGAGCCT
>NZ_KB902800.1:0-85418 GCF_000379585.1 Bradyrhizobium sp. WSM2793
CCCTGCGCGGCATCGCCCTGGGGCGGAAGTCTTGGCTGTTCTGTGGCTCCGACCGAGGTGGTGACCGGGCCGCCATGATATACAGCCTGATCGTCACGGCCAAGATGAACGACCTCGATCCACAAGCTTGGCTCGCCGACGTCCTGGCGCGCATCGCTGCACATCCGGCCCACCGGCTCGACGAACTCTTGCCCTGGAATTGGCGCGACCGGAACAAGCAAGCCAATCAGGCTGCCTGAGTGACCGCTGCGCGGTACTCACCGGATGCTTACGTTGGAAAGAGCAATGAGCGTGACCGACGACCCACGCAGGACGAACTCGACGAACTGATCGAATACTTCGAGACGAACCGTCGGCAGTTCATACCGATGGGACGGATCGTCAGATACGCTGTGGCAGCGACCTTGCGTCAGGAAGAGAGTCGATGCGGACGATCTCGACGAAGCCGCCTGCGTCCGGGCGTTCGGATTCAAGTTCTCCGAAACCTCGGTCGCAGTTGGCACCGTACATGACATGCTATTTCAGGAAGCCGAGCAATTTGGCGAGGAGCACGGCTCACGGCTGGGCACCAAGCTCGCTGCGACGACCAATTTCTGCGATCTCGATCTTGTCGCCGGCGATGAACTAACCCAGAAAATCATTCTCGAAGACTTGGAGATCGCTGAAGACGCCGCTCGCGTGTATCATCTTTTCGTTCGGTTGGTCGATAAAATCCAAGACAAACGCTTAGAGCGCATCTGCGAAGGACGCCCGATCGAAAACTGTACGCCGGAGCAGGTCATCGATACGACTGACTTCATGGTTAGTCTCAAGGCGCGCTACCATGGTGGCACGATCCCCATCGTGGGAGTTCCGTGGAGCCAAGCCCTCAAAGGCGTCTTGTCGAGCGTCTCTCACATTCTCAAGAAGCCAATGACAGAACTGGCTGCGGAGAAGCAGGATGGCAAGACGGCCACCGATCAGGTCAAGCTCTCCGAATAATCATTCATAAGGTCAAATGCATCGCTCACCGAGTCGGATCGAGCGGTCATGTTTGACCAGCTGATCTATCCAGTGTCGGCGCGTGCGGGAGCGAATTTGATCTGAATACTTTATGGGGTTAATCCGACTTCCGCGACATCTCGCAGAGCTTTCGCGCGACGTGATCCACGCACCGTGCGCGATGCGCTTGTCTCGGACCACGAAGCAATCCAGGCATCGCACGCGCAACGAACGATTGTATCTTAAGTGCTATCTTGAACGACGGCGAAAGCACGTACATGCCGCCGACCCTGGTTCGCATCGACACGCTGACTTTTCGCGGTAACGCTCTTCCTTATCTAGAAGATCGGATATTAACAAATCTCAAAGCAGGAATCGATGCGCACGAAAGTGCTTGAACCCTGTACTCGCTGCGCGCCTGCCGGAGCGTCGGTCGGCTTCGCCGCCCTAGCGCGCGTGCAGCTCCTGCGGCCTTTCCGCGCGCGTGGTCCCGACTACTCGTCCATGCTTCGGTATCTCGCCGCGGACCGCTAGCCGCCAACACGATGGCAGGAGCCGTCTCTGGATGGGCTGCAGCCCTCGAGGCGAGCCGTCGCCGCCTTTTATCTCCCTCGCGGCTGCTTCGTGACGCCATTCAATACGCGGAGCACGGTGTAGCGCTTACCCGTGATGGCGCCCAGATCGCGGCCAATAAGAGCCCGGAGTTGAAGAATTTGCCCGGTGCCTACGCAAGCATTTTCGAGCGTGCGGGGCGACCGATGGTGGAAGGCGAACGCTTCCGGCAGCCCGCCCTCGCGGCATCTCTCCGCCGCCTGGCTTCCGAGGGACTCGGAACTTTCTATAATGGTCCTCTTGCTACGATGATTGCGTCCGATCTGGAGGCGCTGGGAAGTCCACTTACAGCGGCCGACTTCGCCGAGCATTTGGCGGACCGCTCTGAACCGCTTTCGGTAGACATTTCCGGCGCCCGGCTCTTCAACACCGCTCCACCAACTCAGGGGCTCGCATCGCTGCTCATTTTAGCTTTGTTCGACCGCATTCCCGCAGACAAGCCAGAAAGCTTTTCGCATTTGCATGGTCTCGTCGAGGCCACGAAGCAAGCTTTCTTGGTGAGGGACACGCATGTGGGCGATCCGGCCTGGATGAACCTAAATCCGCAGTCGCTCCTGGATGACAGCGACGCCCTCGACAAAATGGCGGCTCGAATCGAAAGTCACCGTGCCTTGCCTTGGCCTCAGCCCCCTTCTGCCGGCGACACCACTTGGTTCGGGGTGATCGACAATGAAGGGCGGACTGTAAGTGCAATCCAGAGCACCTACTTCGAGTTTGGCTCCGGGCTTGTTCTGCCACGCTCCGGCATTGTATGGCAGAATCGAGGGAGCAGTTTCCGATTGTCGCGCGGCGGCTGGAATGCTCTGGAACCGCGCAGAAAGCCGTTCCATACGTTGACTCCAGGCCTGGCCCGTTTCCAAGACGGACGGGTGATGACTTACGGCACAATGGGGGGCGAAGGCCAACCACAAACGCAGGGCGCAATTTTCTCGCGCTATGCCCGCTTTGGCATGCCCTTGCAGCAGGCGATCACGGCACCCCGCTGGCTGCTCGGGCGCGCTTGGGGGGACGCTAGCACTTCCCTAAAATTGGAGGACCGCTTCGACCCGGAACTTTATGAGGCACTACGCAAAGCCGGTCATGAGGTTGAGCTCGTCGGTCCTTTCACGTCTCAGATGGGCCACGCCGGTGCGATCGTTCGGCATCCCGATGGCCTCCTTGAGGGCGCGTGCGATCCTAGAAGCGATGGGTGCGTGGCGGCATGGTGATCTATTGTGCGCCAAGCATAGATCATTCTTGTTTCGCAGTGGAGGGATGGGAGCGACGACATCTGTCGTCCCAATTGGAGTTGTCCGATTCGACTAGCGTCCGTCAGTGATCAGGAAAGCGGTGTCCAGCCCCCCAGAGCCGAGCCGACACAGGCTCAATCGATCGGAGCGCGCCGGGTATGCCAGTCCGTCGCCGATTGGAAGGCATGCCCGGCGCGCGCGAGCACATCCTCCGACAGATGCGGGCCAACGAGCTGCATGCTGAGCGGCAGGCCGTCCGACGCCATGCCATTCGGCAGCGTGATGGTCGGGTTGCCCGAGAAGTCGAACACCGCGGTGAAGCGCAGGATGCTGAGCAGCACGTTCGGATCGGCGCCGTACTCTCCCATCCTGGTCAGTGTCGGGATCGGCACGGGCATGGTGGGGATCAGCAGCAGGTCGATATCGCCAAACAGGGCGGCCAGGCTGCCGCAAAATTTCAGCCGCTCGTGATGGATTTGCGCGATCTCGACGCCACTCATCGACCTGCCCTGCTCGATCAGCTGCGCCAAGTCCGGGCCGTATTCCGACTTCCGCGACGGATAGGTCTCAAGATGCGCCTCAGCGGTCTCGATCGAGCACATCGGAATCCACATGCTCACGAGCTTCTCATAGGCCGGGAACTTGACCTCGCGGATGTCGGCCCCGAGCGCGGCGAGCGTCCGCTCGGCTTCGAGCAACGCGGCGACCACTTGCGGATCGATGCCGTTCTGGGTGTAGCTGCGGTCGACGCCGATCCGCAGGCCGCGGACCCCGTCACCGATGCCCGCGAGATAGTTCGGCACGGGCGCCTGCAGGGCGGTGGCATCGTTGACATCCGCCCCTGCGATGACGCCGAGCATGGCCGCCGCATCGGCTGCGCTCCGGCACATCGGCCCGACATGGTCGAGCGAGTCGGCCAGCGGAAAGACGCCATGGCGGCTGACGCGTCCCCAGGTCGGCTTGATCCCGGTCAGCCCGCAGGTTGCCGATGGAAACCGGATGGAGCCGCCGGTGTCGCTGCCGATCGAGCCGAAGCAGAGCCCCGCCGAGGTCGCCACGCCTGATCCGCTGGAGGACGAGCCGACCCAGTAATCGACGCCCCAGGGATTGAGCGGCGCCTGATCGTTGGGATGATGGCTGGTGTAGGCCCCCTCGGTCATCTTCAGCTTGCCGAGCGTGACGGCGCCGGCCTGCTCGAGCCGGTCTACGATCGTCGCGTTGAACGACGGGACGAACTTGGCGTGGATCGTGGTGCCGCCTGCCGTCGGCGCGAAGCTGGTGTAGCAGAGGTCCTTCAGTCCGATCGGCACGCCGTGCAGAGGCCCGCGCCAGATGCCACTGGCAAGCTCGGCGTCACAGCGCTTCGCCTGCGCCATGGCGCGCTCGGCAAGGACGAGTGCATAACCATGAAATTTGCCGTCGAGCCTGGCGATCCGGCTCAGCATTGCCTCGGTCACCTTCGAGGGCAAAAGCTCGCCGCGATGGAACAGCTCGGAGAGTTCGGTGATCGACTTGTAGTGGATTGGATCTGATGACATCTGACAGCCCTGTTGTTGTCGGAAACGGCTTCGCTCACCGGCGCCGCGACGGCCCGGTCTCGTAATGGCGCGATGCTGGATACGTCTAGAACTGCACCCCGCGCGTGAGCGCACCATCGACGACGAGGTTGGTGCCGGTGATGAAGCTCGCCGCCTTGCTGGCAAGAAACACCGCGCCGTTCGCCATTTCCTGCGGCGTGCCCATCCGACCCATCGGGTTCAGCGCCAGCGCGGTCTTGTACAGCTCGGGATTGCCGTCCTTGATCTGGTTCCAGACGCCGCCTTCGAAATAGGTGTTGCCCGGCGAGACCGAGTTGGCGCGGATGCCCTTGCCGGCAAGCTGGAAGGCAAGTCCTTGCGTGTAGTGGATGATCGCGGCCTTGAATGTCCCGTAAGGACCGCTGGCGAAATCGACTTCGCGGCCCGAAACGCTGGAGATGGTGACGATCGCGGCCGCCTTGCTCTTCTCCAGATACGGCATCGCCGCATTGACCAGCCGCACCGTGCCCATCATGTCGGTGGAGAACTCCTTCTCCCAGCTCTCCTCATCCTGCCCGATCGAGAGCGCACTGACATTGGCGACGACGATATCGACGCCGCCCAGCTTGGACGCCATATCCTCCACCCAGGCCTTGAGCGCCGGGCCATTGGAGACGTCCACCGAGCTGCCGAACGCGGCGACGCCCTTCGCCTTGATCGCGGTGACCGCGCTGTCGACGTCGGCCTGGTTGCGCGCGCAGATGCCGACATAGGCGCCTTCGGCTGCAAAGGTCTCGGCGATCGCCCTGCCGATGCCCTTCGTGCTGCCGGTGACGAGAACCTTTGCGCCCTTGAGTCCGAGATCCATGTTTATTCCCTCCCTATTGACGACTTGAAAGCACGCCTGAGGCCGTTCAGAGCAGAAGCTGTTCCCGCACATTGTCCTCGTTGACCTCGCCGCCGGCGAGCGACCGCGTGATCTTTCCCTTCTCCATGATGTAGCAGCGCTCGGCGATCGCCAGGATCGTGTCGAGGTTCTGCTCGACGAAGATGATGGTGGTTCCGAGCTCGTTGCGAAAGGACCGGAGCGCTTCGCAGATGTGCTGGACGATGGAGGGCTGAATGCCTTCGGACGGCTCGTCCAGAATCATCAGGGATGGATTGCCGATCAGCGCACGGCCGATGGCGAGCTGCTGCTGCTCGCCGCCCGACATGGTGCCCGCGGGCTGGCGCCGACGCTCCTTCAGCCGCGGGAAATATTCGTAGACCAGCTCCGGCAGCTTCTTGCCGGCGGGGCCGCCGATCAGCTCGCCGACCTGAAGGTTCTCCTCGACGGTCATTTGCGGGAACACGTCGCGCCCTTGCGGGATGTAGCCAAAGCCCGCCCGCGCCCGTGCGTCGGCTTCCAGCGCCGTGACGTCCTGCCCCATGAAGCGGATCGTCCCGCGCCAGGTTTGCAGCAGGCCGATCAGGCAGCGCATCAGGGTCGATTTTCCGACGCCGTTGCGGCCGATCACGCCGACGATCTCGCCACGCGAGACCGACATGGTGACGCCCTGCAGGATCGGCGTCGCACCGTACCCCGCCCACAATTCGGCGACGTCGATAATCCGCTCTGAGGACGACGCTTCAGTGAGCATGGGTCTTACCCAGATAGATTTCCGCGACCTTCTCGTCCTGCAGGATGCTGTCGAGCGTGCCGCGCGCAAAGATCCTGCCGAGATGCAGCACCGTGACGCGCTGGGCGACCTGGCGAACGAAGGCCATGTCATGCTCGACCACGAGCACCGTCATGCCCTCGGAATTGAACGACCTGATCAGTTCGCCGGTCCTGAAGGTTTCCTCGGGCGACATGCCCGCGGTCGGCTCGTCCAGCAGCAGGAGCTGCGGCTTCAACGCCAGCGCCATCCCGATTTCGAGCCATTGCTGCTGGCCGTGCGACAGCGCGCCCGCCAGCTTGTCGCAATCCGCCGCAAGATTGAGCAGCGTCAGCAGGCGATCTTCCTCGGCGCTGCGCTCCGAGCCGGACAATCGCTCCTGCAGCGCGGTCTGGATGTTCTGGCGGACAGGCAATTCCTTGAACACACTCGGGGCCTGCATCTTGATGCTCATGCCCCGCTGCACGCGCGCGTAGGGCCGCTCGGCCGTGATATCGACGGTGTCGAACAGGATGCTGCCCTCGGTCGGCGGATAGAGGCCGACGATCAGCTTGAACAGTGTGCTCTTGCCGGCACCATTGGGGCCGATCAGGCAGTGGATCTCCCCGGCGTTGACCGTGAGGTCGACGCCGGAGACGGCAGTCAATCCGCCGAAGCGCTTCGAGACGCCTTTGACTTCGACCAGCGACATGATCAGGAATCTTCCGGTTGCAAGCGGCCGGCCTCTGCCACAACGTCACTAGGCCGTCGGCGTCCCCGCCACCAGTCGGCGGCTAGCTTGCCGATGCCGAGCACGAAGCCCTGCGGCGCCAGCATCACGGTCGCGAGCAGCAGCGCTCCCATCAGCACCAGCGCCGCCTGCTGGCTGTAGACCGTGATGGTCTGGAAGCCGAACAGCAGCAGGAACGAGCCGACCAGCGTCGCGGTCAGATCGCTGCGCCCGGAGAATGCCACCCACACGATGGGCATCGCGGCGGCCGGCAAGCCGATGCTGGACGGCGTGATGAACTGCCCCCAGGACGTGTACAGCGCGCCGCTGAGGCCGGCGAGACCGCTGCCGATCACGAAGGTCAGCAGCTGATATTTCCTGACGTCGTAACCCAGCATCTCCGCGCGCTGCGGATTCTCCCGCGTCGCCACGATGACGTTGCCGATGCCCGAATTCACCAGCATGCGCAGCGCGAGATAGACGATCACGATCAGCGCGACCATGACGTAATAAAGCGCCGATCCCTCGATGTAGAAGTCGCCGACCGTCAGCGGGTCCATGCCCTTCATACCGTTGAAGCCGTTCAACCGCGCCGGGCCGATATGCCATTCCGGCCCGGCCGTCTGGCCGAGGAAAAAAGCCAGCACCAGCGTCGCGGACAGCGTCACGATGCCGAAGAAGATGCCGTTGATGCCGCCCCAGATCATGAAATAGCCGAGGATGCCGGCGGCGATCATCGCCAGGACCACGGAGAGCGCGAGCGCGGCGATCGTCGCGGTGCCGCCGCCCATGTTGATCGCGAGCACGCCGTAGCCGTAACCGGCGATGCCGAAGAACAAGGTCTGGCCGAAGGACAGCATGCCGCCATAGCCCCACATCAGGCAGAGGCCGAGCGCCATGAAGATCCAGATCAGGAAGTAGGCGAAATTGCCGACATCGTAGGAATCGGCGAACAGCGGATAGGCCAGCGCGCCCGCGAGCACGACCAGGAAGCACGACCAGAACATCTTGCCGCGTCCGAGCGTCTGTGGACCTTCGAGCAGCTTGAACATCACAGATTCCCCTTTAGCGTCCACGGCGAACCAGCACGCTGGAGAGTCCCTCGGGCAAGACGCGGATGATCAGGATGACGGCGACCAGCATGCCGATCTGTCCGATGATCTGGCCGTAGCTCGCGTTCAACGCCATCCGGATCATCGCCAGGAACACGGCGGCCGGCGCCGTTCCGAGCAGCACGTTGGCTCCGCCGATCACGACGGTGACAAAACTCTCGACCACGAAGGTCGCGCCCATGGTCGGGATCAGCGTCATGGTCGGCGCGTAGAGCGCGCCGCAAAGCCCGGCAAGGCCGGTTCCGATCCCGAAGCTGATCGCATAGATGCGGCCGGTGCGTGCACCCAGCGCCTTGGCCATTGCCGCATTTTGCATCGTCGCTCGCGCGATCACGCCAAAGCGCGTCTTCATGAAGATGGTGTAGAGGCCGGCCAGCACCGCCACGGCGCAACCGAACAGCACCAGGCGGTAGGTCGAGAACGTATAGCCGCCGATCGCAAAGCTCCCCTCGGGCGTCCCGATGCCGCGCACGGCGGAACCGACGATCAGGAGCATCGACTGCGTCACGATCAGGCTAAGTCCCCAGGTCGCGAGCAGCGAATCCAGGGGGCGCTTGTAGAACCGCCGCACGACGAGGAATTCAACGAGGACACCGATGAGCCCGGCCGTCACCGCGGCCAGCATCTGGGCAATCGCGAGCGGCACGCCGAGATTCACCAAGCCGACGGTCACATAGGCGCCGCACATTATGAATTCGCCATGCGCCATGTTGATGACACCCATCATGCCAAACACGATGGCGAGGCCTGCGGCCGAGAGAATGAGGAACGCGAAGACGTCGGCGAACTGGTAGAACAGCGAGAACACTTCAGCCGACATCTTGGTCCCCTTGCCGATCCCGACGCCGCGTCGTTGCGGCGCCGGTCTTGTTCAGAAACGTGACATCAAACACGAGCAAGATCCGTGCCCGCCTCAGGACTTCTTGGGGAGATGGCTCGGCGTGTACTGATCCTTGTCGTTCTTCTTGGTGAGATCGCACCCGATCTCGCCAAGCCAGTAAGGCTGGATCGTGCCGTAGTCCTTCTCGACCTTCACCTCGTGCTTCGGCCCGACCGATATCAGGCGCATGCGGTGAGAGGTGTGCTGGCTCTTCGGGTCGATGCAGACCTTGCCCTCGGGCGCGTCGATGCAGGCATCGCCGGTCGCGATCACTTTCCGCATGTCCTCGAGCTTGATCGATTTCGCCTTCTCGACCAGCGCCTTGTACATGTAGAGCGCGTTATAGGCGTTGTACCCCATGTCGTTGATGTAAAGCTCGTCAGGGAACTTGGCGTGCCAGCGCTTCTTGAACTCGGTGGCCTCGGGCGTATCGATCTCCTCGAACCAGTTCGCAGTCGCGTGCATGTTGTTGAGGGCCGGCGGCTTGAACCGCTTGTGCTCGAAGCCGAGCATGACCTTGATCGACGAGCCCATCGGCAAATTGAGGTTGGCCGCCGCCGCCTGCTCGAAGAACGAATCTTGGGCAGCGCCGACATTGATCGTCAGCAGCCAGTCGGGCTTGGCCTTCTGGATGTTCTGGATGGTCTGCGCGAACTGCGACACGCCGAGCGGGATGAACTCCTCGCCGACGACCTCGCCGCCGAGTTCCTTCATGATCTTGCGGTTCCACTCCGCCGAGATCTGGCCGAAATTGTAGTCGGCCGCGATGACATAGACCTTCTTGCCGAACTTCTCGACCATCCAGGGGATCAGCGTCGAGAATTGCTGCTCGGGCACCGCGCCCATGCTGATCATGCTGGCATCGCAGACGCCGCCTTCGTACTGGTTGGTGTAGAAATACGGCGTCGTGGTGCGATCGACGATCGGACGCAGCGCCTCGCGCGAGGCCGAAGTGATGCCGCCGATCAGTACGTCCACCTTGTCGCGATTGAGCAGGCGCCGGCCGAATTCCTGGTAGCGTGCGTTATCGCCCTGGGGATCGAGGTGGATCAGCTCGATCTGCCGGCCCAGAATGCCGCCGCTCTTGTTGATCTCCTCGACGGCGAGCTGCGAGCCGTGCAGCTTCGGCATGCCCATGAAGGCAAGATCGCCGGACACGTCTTCGAGCAGACCCACCTTCAGCGGCGGCTCCGCGGCGTTGGCAATACTCATCGACGCCGCGGTTCCGAACATGGCGCCGAGCAAAACCATCCGTAGCTTGTGTCCCGAATTCATCGTGATGTCCCCTCTATGGAAAGCGGCTGGGTGTCATGGCTTGAGGTAATTCTTCAAGATGGACGCCCCCATCGTGTATTTGGGGTCGACCATGTTGCCGAGGCGCATGCGGCCGGCCTGGCTGAGCAGCATGTAGGCGTCGATCTCGTCGAAGCCGTAATCGGCCGCCATCCACCGCACCAGTTCGCGATAGGCGATGCGCGCGGCGTCCTCGAGCGGACGCGCGCTGCCGATCGTCATGATGAAGTCCTTGGTCTCGAGCCGCGGCCAGGCGAAGCTCCAATTCTTGATCAAATCGACCTGGAGCGTGACAGTCGCACGCTGCTCGAGCGCAACGCCGGAGAGTTCGCCGTCGCCCTGCGTTGCGTGGCAGTCGCCGACGTAGAGCATCCCGCCGTCGGTATGCACCGGGAAATAGATGATCGCGCCGGGCGCAACATCGGGCAAATCCATGTTGCCGCCGTGATAGTCCGGCTGCAGCGACGAGATCGCCTCGATCTCCGGCGAGACGCCGATGGTGCCGATGAAGGGCTCGTAGGGCAGCGTGAGCTTGTCGTTCCAGCGCACGCCGCTCCTGTCGACATGCAGCTTCTTTACGCGCTCCGGCAGCGGCGGATTGAGCAGTGCCGTCGACCCGGTCCCGACCAGCCCACCGAACTCCGGAATGATGCAGGTCGTGCCGGCCGGCTGCTCGCCCCGTGTCTCGACGTCGCGAATATAGATCGCGAGGCAATCGCCCTTCTTGGCGCCCTTCACCGCGATCGGCCCGCATTGCGGGTTGAGATAGGGAAAGTTCAACTTGGCGGTGGGACTGTCGGTGTCCTTGGTCAACACGCCGCCGAACGCATCTTCGGTCTCGACGACGACGACCCCGCCGGGGTCGATCGACAGGGTCGGCTTGGCATAGGGACCATAGACGTAGTGGAAGTCCCCCTGCTGCTCGATGGTCAGGCTATGTGTCGTGCCGGTCGCGCCCTTGGCGACGGCGCGCTTGGCCATGATGGATGTCTTCAACCAGTCTTCAGACATGAGATCGGCTCCTCGACTCAGATCGCGGGATGACGCTTGTGCCAGTCGGTGACGCGCTGGAACGCATCGCCCGCGCGAACGAGACCGGCCTCATCGAAATGACGGCCGACGAACTGGAAGCCAATCGGGCCGCCGTTCGCCGCGAAGCCGCCGGGCAACGTCACGGTCGGGCTTCCCGTCATGTCGAACGGGCATGTAAAGCGGAGCAGGCCTCCGATCAGCGAGGCGTCCTCACCGAGCGCTGCCATCTTGGCAAGCGTCGGCGCGGCGAACGCCTGGGCCGGGATCGCGAGGAGATCGACCGTCTCGAACAGCACACGCACGGCGCCGCGAAACGCTTCGCGTCGGAGCGCGATCTTCTGGTAATCCATGCCGGACTGTTGCCGGCCGAGATCGAGCAGGCCGGTCAACGCCGGGCCGTACTCGTCCTTGCGCGCTGGATAGGTCTCCTCATGCGCGACCGCGACTTCGATGCCGCAGAGCGGGAACCAGTCGTCGATGATCGCTTTGGGATCGGGAAAGGCAACTTCCTTGATCTTCGCACCGAGATCGGCCGCGACCCGCAACCCCTCGGCCAGCACCTTGCCGGCATCGCCGTCGGTGCCTTCGCTGGTCCAGCGCCGGTCGAGGCCGATGGTCACGCCGCGCAGATCGCCGGTCAGGCCGGCGAGATAATCGGGTACCGACAGCGGAACCGCCGTCGTATCCTTGGGATCTTGCCCGGCGATCACGCGAAGCAGCGCGCCGCAATCGACCGCGCTCCGCGCCATCGGGCCGATGTGATCCAGCGTCGGTGCCAGCTCGAACGCGCCGTAGCGGCTGACCCGTCCCCAGGTCGGCTTGAGCCCGGTGACACCATTGGCCGCGGACGGAAAGCGGATCGACCCGCCGGTATCGGTGCCGAGCGAGCCGAAGCAGAGGCCGGCCGCGGTCGCCACGCCCGAGCCGCTCGACGATGCGCCGGGCCAGAGATCCGCGTTCCACGGATTCTTCGGCGGGTCGATCTTCGGATGATGATCGGCATAGGCGCCCTCGGTCTGCTGCAGCTTGCCGAGGATGATCGCGCCGGCCTCCTTCAGCCGCGCAACCACCGTGGCGTCCTCGGTCGGGCGAAAGTCGCGATGGATCGTCATGCCATGCGCGGCCGGCGCGCCCTTGGCCCAGCAGAGATCCTTCACAGCGACCGGCACGCCGTGCAGCGGTCCCCTGATCTTGCCGGAAGCGATCTCCTTCTCGGCCGCGGCCGCTTCCGCGAGCGCCGAGTCGGCCATGACATAGGCGAAGCTTTTGAGCTTGCCGTCGAGCTTCTCGATCCGGCCGAGCATCGCCTTGGTGGCTTCGACCGGCGACAGCTCCTCCGCCTGGATCTTCCGTCCGACGTCGACGAGACCGAGATAGTGGAGATCTGTTGCCGCCATCGTTCCTATCCTCCCACGCGATGTGACTCACACGCACGCTCGCGCGCGGACATGCGTCACCGTTCTGGCGACGCGGACGCATCGCCAGCTGTCCTGGCGGCAAAACGAAAAAAGCCACCCGCCCCTCCCGAATGAGGTAACGAATGGCTCAAATGCCGCGGCTATGATCTATCGCTTAGGGGCCGTGATCGAACGAAGCACTTGGTTAGCAAAGAGCTGGACGTCATCGGCCAGATCAGCGCACGCGAGGTTCGACAGGTCGCCCTGTAGGAGAAAAGTCTAAGTAACTGACCATCGTGTTGTCAACGATACTCCCTGCCTAAATTTCGAGAGTGCTGCGCAGCAAAACGGCAAGCCGACTCTAAGCCCCTTGCGCTCTCATCGGCGATGATGATTTCATCTTCGCGTTTCGCGATCGAAAGCCGTCAATGACAAAGCCGTCTGTTCCCGTTGGCATCATCTGCTCGCAGTCAGGGCCCTATCAGGCAATGGGCCGCGAGATCCTCAAGAGCGCGATGATGGCGGTCGACGAGATCAACACGCAGACCGAGTTCGCCTTCTCGATCACGCCCCACATCCGCGACCCCCGCGGCATCGTCTCCGAATATCACACGGTCTGTGACGATTTGATCCGCAATGTCGGCGTCGAGCACATCATCGGCTGCTACACCTCGGCCTCGCGCAAGCAGGTCCTCCCCATCGTGGAGCGCACCGATCGCCTGCTCTGGTATCCCGCCCGCTACGAGGGCTTCGAGTGCTCGGACAACGTGATCTATGTCGGCGCCTCGCCTAATCACAACGTGTTGCCGCTGGTCCGCTACGTGCTCGACAATCTGTCGCGAGAGTTTTTCTGTGTCGGCTCCAACTATGTGTGGACCTGGGAGACCAATCGCGTCACCCGTGAGCTGGTCAGCGCGGCAGATGGCCACATCCTCGCCGAACGGCTGCTCGAGCTCGGCGAAAGCGCCGTCGGTCACATCGTCGACGAGATCGTCCGCCGCAAGCCGCCGATCGTGTTCAACACGCTGGTCGGAAGCTCGAGCTACGACTTCATCCGCGCCTTTGACGCCGGCACCAAAGCCGCCGGCCTCGAGATACCCATGCTGAGCTGCAGCCTCTGCGAGCCGGAACTGGCGATCGTCGGTCCGGCATCGGCCGGCTGCATCACCTCGTCGGCCTATTTCGAGAGCATCCGCCTGCCGGAGAACCGCGCCTTCGTCGCACGCTGGAAGGCGCGCTACGGCGCGGACAGCAGTCCTTCCGTGGACGGGCAGTCCGCCTATGTCGCGGTCTATCTGCTGGCCCGCGCGTTGCAGCGCGCGGGGACGTCCGACATTGCCGAGGTGCGGCGCGCCGCGGCGGGCTATCGCTACAATTCGCCGCAAGGACCGGTGTGGATCGATGGCGGCAACAATCATTGCGTCCTTACACCACGGCTTGCCGTATCCAATCCGCAAGGACAGTTTGATATTTTCTGGGAAGCCGACGCGCCTGTTAAGCCTGATCCCTACCTGACGCAGCTCGACGTTGCCGTCAGCCCGTCGAAAGACACCTCGGCGGGCTGCGCATTGCCGAACGCGCCGCATTTGCGGGTTGTGAAATGAGCAGACCGTCTTCATTTTCGCTACGCGGACGCAAGGCGCTCGTCGCCATCAAGGACGAGCGCGACTCAACCATCGTGCGACGGCAGTTCGAACGTCTCGGGATCGAGGGTGTCGCATGGACGCCGGCGGAGCCCGTCGGCTTCGCCCCTGATCTATCGCTGATCGACGACGAGTTCCTGCCCCTGCTGCAACCGGCGCAACGCGCGTACCTGGCGCGATCGCCCGTCATCGCCCTGCTCGGCACCGAAACGCCGAGCCGCCTCAAGCTGGTGTTCGAGCTCGACCCGGCATCGTTCCTGATCAAGCCGCTGCGGTCCGCCGGCATTTACGCAGCGCTCGTCATGGCATTCGAGCGCAACGAACGCACAGGCGAATTGAAGCAGCAGATTCTCAAGCTTGAGCAGCGCCTGCGGTCGCGTCGCGTCGTGCTCGCCGCCGTTCTCCAGGTGATGCATTCGCATGCGCTCGCCGAACCTGCCGCCTTTGCCCTGATCCGCAGAACCGCGATGGAGCAGCGCAAGACGATCGAAGAACTCTCGGCGGAGATCACTGCCAGGGGCGTGCTCCCGCGCGCAACTGGTTAGACTGCCTGTACTGCTCCGCACAGCGAACAGCCAGGCCCCCGCCTATTTCGGAAACAGCTTGTCGCGAATGTAGCGCGAGGTTGGGGTCAGCTTCAGTCCGCGCGGCTTGCGCCATTCCGCCCGGTCGAGCTCCTTCTTGTCGCCGATCTTCAGGGGACCCGAGGCCTTCTTGCCCAGGAAGATCGCATCGCTCATCCTTCGGCCGGACCTGCGGTTCTTGCCGTTGACTTCCTTCCACAGCCTCAACTCGCCAAGCCTGAGCTTGGGCAGCTCCTCCATGATCTCGCGATCGAGGCACTTTCTCTCACTCTCGCCGGCACGCCTGCGGCCGCCCGGAAACATCCAGCGCTTGTCGCGCCGCCGCCTGACGAGGAGCACCCTGCCCTTCCTTGCCACAACAAGCTTTGATGACTTCGCCATTCTCTAGTCCGCCACTTCGATCCCGAGGGGTTGGTGGTCGGACGCATCGGTTGCTGCGTTGACCTCGATGCTGCGCACGCGACGGACCAGATCCTCCGTGACGAAGATGAAGTCGCGACAGTCCGGCCCGTCGGGCCATTGCGCGCGGTCGTAGATTCCGCATGTTGGCGCCCGCTGGCGTCCCGGACGATTGGCGGTCCACGCATCGCGGTAATTCAGACCGCGTCGCCCGGAGCGGTCGATCAGGGTGTGCTGGGGATCGGCCACGTCGAAATTGAAATCGCCGCACATCAGGCTCGACGCAGCGACGGTCTGGCTTCCATATGGCTCATCGTGCCCGGAGCTGGCCTGCTTGGGACTCCCCGATGCGTCCTGCTGCAGATCGAGCAGCCGCGTGATCTGCGCGTGACGCTGATCGGCCGAATGAAACTCGAGATGCGTGTTGACGATGCGGATCGCGCCAAACGAGGCTTGAACCGTCACCTCGAGGGCGTGACGGCGCATGCTGCGCACCCCACCCGCGCCCGGGAACGGCAAGAGGTGATTGGCGATCTGCAGCACCGGCAACCGCGACAGCGTCATGTTGCCGAAACAGTGGATACTGCCCGCGCGATCCACCGTCTCGATCGCCGGCCGGAATATCGCGGAGTAGCTGGGCAGCAAGGCCACGAGCTGGGCGCTCTGATCCGCGCCATCGCCAAATCTCGAAAAATTGGCGCTCACTTCCTGGAAGCAGAACACGTCGGCATCGAGCGACTGCCTGGCGACGGCAACGATCCTGGACAGATCGGTGACGCCGTCGCACCCCTTGCCGCACTGAATGTTCCAGGTGAGAAGCCGCATTACCGGATACCCGCGCGCATGAATGACTGAACGAACTGACGCTGGAACAGCAGGAACGCGATCAGCAGCGGGGCCATCGTCATCACGGTCGCGGCCGTGATCACCGACCAATCCACACCAGTTTCAGGCGCGCCGAACACGGCAAGACCCACCGTGAGCGGACGCGCTTCCACCGAATTCGTGACGATCAGCGGCCACAGGAAGTTGTTCCAGTGATAGCTGACGGAGACGAGGCCGAAGGCGACGTAGGTGGGGCGTGCCAACGGCACATAGACCCGCCAAAGGATCACGAGTGGGCCTGCTCCCTCGACCCGCGCGGCCTCGACCAGCTCCTGAGGCACGCTCTTGAAGGTCTGCCGCAGCAGAAAGATGCCAAAGGCGCTCGCCATGTAAGGCAGCGCGATGGCAGGGATCGTATCGAGCAAGCCCAGCTTGGCAATCGCGCGATAGTTCTCGACGATGAGGACGTCGGGCATGATCATCAGCTGGAGCAGCACGAGGGCGAACGCCATGCCGCTACCTTTGAACCTGAAGCGCGCAAAGGCATACGCAGCCAGCGTCGACAGGATGAGTTGGCCAACAAGAACCAACGTCACCAGCACGACCGTGTTGAGATAGTACCGGGCGAACGGCGCCTGCTTCCAGGCCCGCGTGAAATTCTCCAGCGTCCAGGGCGCGGACAGGCTGAACGAGGTGGCGTAGGCAGCCGGATGCAGCGCGCTCCAGAAGGCATAGGCCAGCGGGGCGAGCCAAATCAAAGCCAGGAGCCATGCTGCGACGGCTTCGACGGGGTGTGTCCGGCCTCTCATTGGTAGTGGATCCTGCGATCGAGATAGCCGAACTTGATCAGCGCAATCGCGCTCAGGAGCATGAGAAGCACAACCGTCAACGTTGCCGCGTAGGACGAATCCTGGAACGTGAAGGCGACCTCATAGATGTAATAGAGCAGTAGCGTGCTGGCGTTGTTGGGACCGCCCTTGGTCATGATGACCAGATGGTCCACCAGCTTGAACGAGTTGATGACCGCATTGATGGCCACGAACAGCGTGGTCGGCATCAGCAGCGGAAAAGTGATCCGGCGGAACGTGTACCATCGGCTCGCNCCCTCGATGGAGGCGGCCTCATCGAGGTCCGGCGAGAGCTGCTGCAGCGCCGCCAGATAGAAGATCATGAAGAAGCCGGCTTCCTTCCAGATCACCATAACGATCAGGCAGCCCATCACCGTCGAGGGATCGCCGAGCCAGTTCCGGCCGCCGAGGCCGAACAGCCCGCGCAGCTGATCGAGCGCGCCGTAATCCGGCGTGTAGAAGAACAGCCAGATGTTGGCGACGGCGATCATCGGCAGCACGGTCGGCGTGAAGTACGCCAGCCGCAGAAAGCCGCGGCCGCGCATGTTGCGATTGACCCAAACGGCCATGATCAGCGCGAGCGCGATCGACGTCGGGATCGTGCCGAGCGCGAACCAGAAATTGTTGACCAGCGCCTTCCAGAAGATCGGATCGGCCGCCATGGCCCGGTAGCTGTCCGCCCCGACGAAGACCTCGGTGCCGTTCCGCTTGGTGATGAACAGCGAATGCCGGATCGTCGCCAGGATCGGCCAATGCGTGAACGCAACCAGCAGCACCGCCGCCGGCAACAGCAGCAGCCACGCATTCACGGCATTCCACCACGCCTGCGACCGGGCGCGGCGTTCGGAGATTGGCGATGAGGCGGCGAAGTCGGTCATTCTAGAGTCGGCGGAATGGCGGCGAACCGCCACCCCGCCATGTCCCTTACTTTGCGCTTACTTGGCGGCGCGCAGCACGCGGTCGGATTGCGCCTGCGCTGCGGCCAGCGCTTCCTGCGGCTTCTGCGAGCCCGTGACCGCAGCCTGCACGGCATCGTTCACGAACTTGTAGATGCGACCGTTCTCGTGGACGGAGAGCTCCGGCACGGCATGCTCGAGCTGATCGCGCGCGACGGTCGCCTGCGGAAAGCCCTTGGCGTAGTCTTCCATCGCCTTGGTCTTGTAGGCGGCCGGCGACACCGCGACGTAGCCGGTCTTCATGCTCCATTCCGCCGCACGCTCGGGCGCCGTCATCCACTGGATGAACTTGACGGCGGCCTTCTGCTGCTCGGCCGAAGCGCTCTTGAAGATGTAGAAGCTGCCGCCGCCGGTCGGCGATCCCCGCCGCTCCTTGGCCGGCAGCATGGCCACGCCGAACTGGAATTTCGCGGCGTCCTTGACCGCCGTGAGGTTGCCCGTCGTGTGCCACATCATCGCCGTCTTGCCTTCGAGGAAGTCGGTGCGGAGCGTCGCCCAGTCGATGCTGCCGGTCGGCATGACGTTGCGCTTGCGCGACAGGTCGACCCAGTAGTCGAGCGCGCCGACCGTCTTCGGCGCGGTGAGATACACCTCGGTGCCGGCCTCGTTCATCATCTTCTGGCCGTTCTCAATGGCGAGCGCCTGCAGCATCCAGTAGCCGTAGCCGGTCGTCGGGATCTCGACGCCCCAACGCGTCGTGTTGGCGCCGTCCTTCCTGACCAGCTTCTTCGACATCTCGACCATTTCGTCCCAGGACGCCGGCGCCTTCTCGGGATCGAGGCCGGCTTCCTTGAAGGCGTCCTTGTTCCAGTACAGCACGATGGTCGAACGCTGGAACGGGATGCTCCAGGTCTTGCCGTCCACCTGGCTGTTGGCCATGAACGCGGGATAGAATTCCTTGAACCAGGCCTTGTCGCCGACGAGGTCATCAAACGGAACGATGGCGTTCTCGTCCATCAGGGTGAAGACGTCGGTCGACAGCAGGACCGACAGTTGCGGCGGCTGTCCGCCCTTCATGGCGGTCATCGCCTTGGTCATCGCGTCCGTGTAGTTGCCGGCATAGACTGCCGTTACCTTGACGTCCGGATTGTCCTTCTCGAAACGTGAGACCATGTCATCGATGATCTTGGTGACGGGACCTCCGACCGCGACCGGATAGTACATCGTCAGATCCACCGCAGCGGCGGGACGCATCGAGAGCACGGCAAGTGCGGCTGCCATCAACATCGTTCGTCGCGCAAACATCTCTCTCTCCCTCTGTAATCCGCCGAGCGCCTGAAACCACCGCTGCTATCCAGCGGAGGTCGCCAGCCGGCCCTCCCTGGCTGAAGTTTCCCATCGGCATTCCGTAGCCGGATCGAACCGATGCTCGTGACCGGCCTCCCAGGCGAGCCGAACATCCTCGCCGGGCTGAACCTTGCTAAACCCGTCGAGCCGCACCGAGATCGGCTGACCGTCGATGTCGCACAGCACGATGCTGTCGGCTCCGAGATGCTCGACGGCCTTGACCCGCGCGGCATGATCGCCACCGGACACGATGCGAATGTGCTCCGGCCGGATGCCGATCAGATGATCGCCCTGACGCACCAGGTTCATCGGCGGTGTGCCGATGAAACGCGCCGTAAACGCCGTCGCCGGCCTGTTGTAGAGCTCTTCCGGCGAGCCGTTCTGCTCAATACGGCCATCGCGCATCAGGACGACGCGGTCCGCCATCGTCATGGCTTCGGTCTGATCATGGGTCACGTAGACCATCGTCATGCCAAGGCGCTGCTGCAACGCGCGGATTTCCGTTCGCATCTCGTGCCGCAGCTTGGCGTCCAGGTTGGACAGCGGCTCGTCCATGAGACAGACCCGCGCCTCGGCGATGATGGCGCGTCCCAGCGCGACGCGCTGGCGCTGCCCTCCCGACAATTGCGACGGCTTGCGATCGAGCAGATGCGCAAGACCAACGATGTCGGCGACGAGACGAAGCCGGGCGTCGCGTTCGGCGCGCGACACCCGCCGCACGCGCAGGCCGAAAATGATGTTCTCGGCCACGCTCAAATGCGGGAACAGCGCATAGGACTGGAAGACCATGGAGATCTTCCGGTCCGCCGGCGACAGGCGGGTCACGTCCACGCCGCCGATGGCGATCGTGCCGGCATCGGCCTCCTCGAGCCCGGCGATCAGCCGCAATGTGGTCGACTTGCCGCAGCCGGACGGCCCCAGCAGCACCAGCAGCGAGCCCTCGTCCGCCGTCAGACTGATGTCATCGACGGCGCGCATCGCGCCCCACGACTTGGAGACATGATTCAGCGTAATCGCCGACATGGCCGGTTCGCTCTCAGCATGATGCAGCTACGCTGATGGCGGCTCGCTCCAACGGAGCAGCACAGTGCCGGTCAAAGACCAGTACATGCGTCCTCCCTCGAGCCACGCTCATTCATCGGCGTAGCAGCTATTATGTTCATATGAACATAGTGTGGCACCATATGAAACAGAAAATTGCCTCTTGCCCCTTCAAATGATATTTTTGTCGCGAACGGAGGGCTCATGGCCAGGAGCGCCAGGACACGTCAGGTCCACATACTGGAGATCGTGCGCGAGCAAGGCTTCGCTTCCATCGAGCAGCTTGCGGCGCGTTTCGAAGTGACCCAGCAGACTATCCGCCGCCTTGTGAATGCGCTCTGCGACCAGGGATTGCTTCGGCGCGTGCATGGTGGGGTCAGCCTCCCCGTCCAGAATCAGAACCTCGCCTACAGCAGCAGGCACAGGCTGAACGCCGAAGCCAAGCGGCGGATCGCGCTTGCGACCGCCAAACTCATTCCCGACGGGACGTCGCTGATGATCGGGCTCGGCACGACTCCCGAATATGTCGCGCAGGCACTTTCCCGCCGACGGGATCTGCGGGTGATCACCAACAGCCTGAACGTGGCCGCAGCCTTCTCGCACAATCCGGACGTGGAGATCACCATCGCCGGCGGCACGCTGCGGCCGCTCGACCGCGACATCATCGGCGAGGCCGCCGTGCATTTCTTCTCTGGATTTCGCGCCGACTTCGGAATCTTCGGCGTCGGCGGCGTCGATGCGGACGGCTCGCTGCTCGACTTCCATGTCGATGAAGTCAAGGCACGCCAATCCATCGCCGCCAATTCACGAACGTCCGTGCTCGTGGCCGACATCACCAAATTCGGGCGCAATGCGACGGTTCGCGGCGGCCACCTCGACGAGTGCCACCATCTCGTTATCGACGACCGATTGCCGGCAGCGTTCGAGCTGAGCGCACAACGATATAGCGGCCAGATCCATACGGCCGGCGACGCTCGCGCAGATTTCGAGCTCCTCGGCGACATCTAGCCGACACTGCATCTGATCGCTGCTCGGCTTGATCGCGCCTCCCGGAGGCGAGGTCCGCGGTCGTTCCCCGCTCCGCGCTGGCAGCAGGTTTCCGGCGAGACCATCACGGTCGCCGTGATCCCGGCGAGCTATTTCGAAAACCTCATTGCACTGGCGCCGCAGTTCAAGGCGCTCACCGGCATCGACGTCCGCTTCGAGAAGATCCCGCCGGCGCAGATCCGGCAGAAGAGCGTCATCGACCTGACCTCGAAGACGGGCACCTACGCAACCCACGCTGCCGATCCCATGTATTACGCGCTCTATGCCGCGAACAAATGGGTCGAGCCGCTCGACACTTACCTCGCAGACAAATCGCTGACCGATCCGGCCTGGTTCAAGCTCGACGACATCATTCCGGCCTGGCGCAGCGCCAACGGCATCGACGGCAAGCTCTACGGCATGCCCTATGACGGTGAAGTCACCATTCAGGTCTATCGCAAGGACCTCTACGACGCGAAAGGCCTGAAGCCGGCCGACACACTAGAAGCCTACATGTCCAATGCCGCGGCGTTGAACACGCCGAACGATCGCGTCTGGGGGGCTGCGCTGCGCGGCGTCGCCGGTGCCGGCCAGAACATGTACATCTATCCGTCGATCTTCCGCGAGTTCGGCGGCGACTGGATGAAGGGCGGCAAGCTCACTGTCAATGGCCCCGAGGCCGAGGCGGCGCTCGCCTGGTACGTCGACATCATGAAGAAGTACGCGCCGACGGCAGCCGCCAACTGGAATTGGCCGGATGTCGCCGACGCCTTCTCGCAAGGTACCGTCGCCAGCTACATCGACGCGCATTCGTCGGCTTCGGTCATCAACAATCCTGAGAAGTCCAAGGTGATCGGCAAGGTCGCCTATGCCCGCTGGCCCAAGGGGCCCTCGGGCAAGCGCACCACGTCGATCTGGAACTGGGGCTTTCCGATCAATTCCGCGCTGCCGGAGAAGAAGCGGAAAGCGACCTGGCTGTTCATCCAGTGGGCCGCGAGCGCCGAGACCCAGGCGCGCACCGCGCATAAGTTCGCCGGTCCCACCAAGCGCTCGGGTGTCAACCGCACCTCGGTGTGGAAGGATCTTCGTTGTAGGTGGGAAGCAGCATGGCAGTGCGGCTCGCGATCGCAGGCAGCTCCGCCTCTGCCGCGAAGGCGCGTTATCGCCGGCGACCGGCTGGAGCGCTGTGTTCAGGGAGCCCATCGGTAGACCAGACTTCCGACAAGGGTTTGTCGCCCTCTGTCAGAAATGCCCGCAGCTCGATCGGCTCTCCCTTCACCTGGCACTGGAAGCTCTGCCGCCAACCGCCGGTGTAGGGATTGGGCTGCGTGACGATATTCTTCACCTCGGACTTTTCCGCCGTCACGACCCCTTTGACGCCGGCAGGATCGACGCCCTTCAGGTTGTCGCCGAACAGATCGAGGACGAAGAGGCGGGCGTCTTCGCCCCTCGCCCCTATTCCGCTTCGCGTGAAGCGGGCCAGCGAATGCGGCTTCGGGCTATCAGGTCCCCAGTGCAGTCGATAGGTGTAGTTGTGTTCGCCCTTGGCCTGTAGCGGATTCTTCGGGCGCCAGAGTGCGGCGATGTTGTCGTGAACCTCTTCCTTCGTCGGGATCTCGAACAGAACGACCCCGCCCTCGCCCCAATCGCCGATCGGCTCCATCCAGAGACTGGGGCGTTTTTCGAAGCTGGATTCGATGTCCTGATAGGCGAAGAAGTTTCGCTCCCGCTGCATCAGCCCGAACCCGCGGGGATTTAGATCCTGAAACGTGCTGATCTGGAGATCGCGGGGATTGTTGAGCGGCCGCCAGAGGCTTTCTCCCTTCCCGTTGAAGATCGCGAGGCCGTCGGAATCGTGGACCGACGGGCGGAAGTCGTCGATATCGTTGCGTCGTTCGGACCGTAGAAGAACGTGCTGGTCATCGGCGCGAGACCGGCCCGCTGCATTTCGACCCGCGGATAGACTGACATTTCGACGTCGAACACCGTGGTTTCGCCCGGCCGCACAGTGAAGCGGTAGCTTGCCGCGCAGCTCTTGCTGTCGAGAAGAGCGTGGATCACCATCGAAGTTGCACCCGAAGCCGGCCGCTCGAGCCAGACGGCCTTGAAGAGCGGAAATTCCTCGCCCTTTGCTTCGCCCGTATCGATCGACAGTCCCCGGGCGGAAAGGCCGTATGTCTGCCCTTTGGCGACAGCGCGGAAGTAGGTCGCGCCCAGGAAGACGCAGACTCGTAATAGTCGGGACGGTTCATCGGCGCATGGATGCGGAAGCCCGCGCACCCGAGATCGCTGTCCTCGAACGGCGGGAACTTCTCGCCGAAGGAAAAGTCCGCCTTGCGGTACTTGAGGTCGGTAGCCTTTCCGTCCGCGACCTCGAAGATGCTCACCCTGTTCTTGTAGAAGAAGCAGCGATGGAAGAGCTGCGCCTCGAACGGAAGATTCTTGCCGCGCCAAAGGGCGCGCTCGGGCTGGAAGCGGATCGAACGGTACTGATCGTAGTCGAGGTTCTTCAACCCGCCTGGCAGCTTCTCATCTGGCGCCTCGTACGGTTTGCGCCCCAGCATACGGGCGAGGTCCCTCACGGTGGAAGGACCGAACGCGCCCTCCGGCGGGCCAGCAGCAGCGAAACCGCTCCGCGAAGCGAGCAACAATGCCGGCAGCAACGCCGACCCTCGAACAAACTGGCGTCGGTTCACGGGTTCTCCTACTCGCTACTGCTATCGCGGCCAAGCAACGGCCACCGCGCCCGCGAGTTCGACCCGACCGGCCATCACTGGCGGGAGGAAAGTTGAGCAGCCCAATCACGGGCATCTGCCGGAATCCGGGGTTCCGGTGCCTCAAAACGTGCTGGTTGATCAGGTTCAACGGAGGCCCGCCCGCAGTTGGTGGATTTCTCTCATCCAATTGTCGCCTATTGGCGCGTAGCCTGACTTTCACGGTGATGCCCGCTGAGCGACGCTTCTGGCCCATAGCCGACCCACAGCGTCTCCCGCCAAGGATGAGTGACGAGGCAGAAGGTCTGCTCTCATTCACCACATTTAAACCTTAAGATTTTACGAAGGAGGACTCACCACAGACCGCAGGAACATGCGAACAGCCTTTGTACAGAAGCCATCCGTGGACTTCGGGCAATGAAGGTTTGGCAGACGAGCTGCATCGCGGCTGCGGTCGCATCCGTGGGACTTTATCTAGCCGCCGGTAACAGGCCGGCCGGGACGGGGCCGAATGTCATACTGGGCGCTGCAGCGAACATAGCGGCTCCCGAGAACATGGCGGCTCCTGCGAACATGGTGACGCCCGCCTTGTACGCCGAGGCATCGGCCAGACTTGCGATAGCGCTTCGGGCAGAAGGAGCCAAGCTGGGCTCGGTGACGTCAGCAGGTTCCGGGCCGTTGAGCACCGGAGCCGAGATCGTCGATGAACCCGTCACGACCAAATTGGCGTCGTTGGGGCAGGATATCGTCAAACCGCTGCCGGCAGGACGCGATGCGTCCAACGATACTCCGAAAGCGGCGTCGACGCCGGATTTCCGTTATCTGGTCTACTACGTCTGGTCTGAACTGCCGTCCGCCGAGAAACCGGCGGAGATCGTCTTGCGTTCGTTCAAGGACATCCCAGTCGGAACGCCGGCCGAAGAGATCAAGCGCGCTTCCGACGCGTTTGGTCTCGATTTCAATTTCATGATGGCGGTTGCCAAGATCGAATCCGGTTTCAATCCCAATCAACGCACCGGGTCGTATATCGGCCTGTTTCAGCTGAGCCAATATGAGTTCGGGAAGTTCGGCTTCGGGCAGATTCGCAGTCCGAGGGATAACGCCGTTGCGGCCGCCTATAAGGTCATTACGGAAGGCATCCTGTTCGAGTGGATCACGCACCGGAAGCCGGATTTGAGCGATCTTTACCTGATCCATCAGCAGGGCTGGGAAGGCGCCGCTGAGCACATCAGCCAGCCCGCTCGCATCGCTTGGAAATCCATGTGCGCCACCAGCGAAGGCAAGGAGAAGGGCGGAAGGTGGTGCAAACGCGCTATCTGGGGCAATGCACTTCCAGCGTTCAAGCGTACTTGGAAATCGGTGGACAACGTGACTTCAGAGGCGTTCGTCGGTATGTGGCGCGGCCGGGTCGCCGAATTCTACACGAAATATGTGGCGACTGCCGCTGCGGCGGCAAGCCAATAAATCCGTTTTCGGCAGGCCCTGCCACCGCTTGCAGGCTATACCAAGTCCGCTCATGCCCCGTAGCTGACCATCCGCACTGCTTGAGCCGACGCCCGCAATGACCCAAAGCTGGCGTGACGCATCGCAGTTTGACTGCGCCAGCTGGCGCGACGTGTTCTGCGCTTTGTCGACGAGCTAAGCGCAGGTCCAATGTCAGGACAGCTGACGTGCCACACGGCCACGTCCATCTCTGGCTCTTCTCCGAACGGAATTGCATGGTCGGCCTGTGTGAACAGGCTTAGAATGCGCGCCTCGCAAAGTTAGTTCTCGCGTGGAGGCAGGTCATGATCAAGACGCCATTCGCTATCGCGGCTACGGTTGTGTTGGGCCTTTCGTTTGCACAACCTTCGTTAGCAGAATCGGACGGCGATCAGCTCGGTACGGTGCATTTCGAAACATCGTGCAAGCCGGAGGCGCAGAAGCTTTTCGATCGCGGGATGCTGTACCAGCACTCGTTCTGGTACCGCGCGTCGCAGCACGCGTTCGGAGATGCTCTGAAGGCCGATCCGGAGTGCGGCATCGCATACTGGGGCATTGCCCTCAGCCTCTTGTGGAATCCCCACGTTCCCACCCCCGCGAAAAACCTCGCCGAGGGTGCTGAGGCGATCGCAAAAGGAAAGCTCATCGGCGCCAAGACCCAGCGCGAACGCGACTACCTCGATGCGCTTAGTGCCATGTACGCCGACTACGACAAGGTCGATCATCGCACGCGCATGCTGGCTTACGCCAAGGCCATGGAGCAACTTGCGCAGCGGTATCAAAACGATGACGAAGCGCAGATCTACTATGCGCTGGCCCTCAACACCTCGGCGTCGCCGGCCGACAAAACCTACACTAACCAGCTCAAGGGTGCGGCAATCCTTGAGCCGATCGCAATACGGCAGCCCCAACATCCCGGCGTGGCGCACTACTTGATTCATCTTTACGATTATCCGCCAATTGCCGAAAAAGGGCTCGAGGCTGCGCGACGCTACGCCAAGGTTGCACCAGCGGCAGCCCACGCCCAACATATGCCGTCCCACATCTTTACCCGCGTCGGATACTGGAGGGAGTCGATTGCTTCCAACACCGAATCGTCGCGTGTGGCGAGAGCGGACAAAGAGGGCCACGATCAGCTGCACGCAATGGATTACCTCGTCTACGCCTATTTGCAACTCGGGCAGGACGAGAACGCAGCAGCCGTTGTCGACGAGATGAAGGGGGTCACAGGCTTCACCGAGACTTTTATCGCCGGGCCATACGCGCTGGCCGCCTCGCCGGCACGCTATGCAGTGGAGCGCGGCGATTGGAAGGCTGCTGCGGCGCTTGAGGTTCGTCCCAGCCTGCTGCCTCACGTGCAGGCGGTAACCTATTTCGTGCGGGCGCTGGGCGCGGCCCGTGCAGGCGAGCCAGAAGTCGCGAAGGCCCACATCGCCAAACTCGCCGAACTGCGCGACAAGCTACGTGCCGCCAAGGACACCTATTGGGCCGAACAGGTCGAAATTGAGCGGCAGGTTGCGACGGCTTGGCAGCTTTTCGCCGAAGACAATCGTGACGCTGCGCTGAATGCCATGAGCGCCGCCGCCGCTGCCGAGGACAAAACGGAGAAGCATCCAGTGACGCCGGGAGTGCCTAAACCGGCGCGCGAACTCTATGGAGAAATGCTGCTTGAGAGCGGCAAGGCAAATGAAGCGCTTGGGGCATTTGAAGCAACGCTGCGGAAGGAGCCAAACCGGCTCGGCGCTTACGTAGGCGCAGCCAAGGCGGCGGAAAAGTCCGGCGAATCCAACAAGGCTCAGCAATACTATAAAAAGGTCATAGCGATCGCTGATGCAGCTGATAGCACCCGAACGGAAGTTGCCGAGGCGCGGGCATTTCTGATGAAGCGCTGAGAAACGGGCACGAGAGGCATGGGAGCACACGTGAAATCAATATTGCTGGCGATCGTTCTGGGCGTTGTTGCGAGTGCGGGAAACGCTCAATCGCTCGAGGTTGTCGGATATTCCGGTCACCTCGGCGAATGGGAGTTGACAGCCACCGTCACGGAAGCGGCCTCCGGCCAAGTCATAAAGGAGTACTCCGGACCATTGACGATGAAGCACGTCGGGTTGTGCACTCAGGATGGTCCGGAGGAGAGGATCGGCGAAATGCGCCTGCGGATGTCAGTCTTAGCATCGCGATTGAACGCGACATTTTCGTTTTCTGGCGTCGAATGCACCTACACCGGAAGGCTGTCAGACTACTACACAGGCACGATGATTTGCCCTGATCGGCAGCCGGTTCCGCTCAAACTATGGGTGAAATAGTTGGGTCAGGAAACAGCCAGGTTCTTGGAAGAAGGACGAGCACTGCGCTGATCGCGAAGAGATGGGCTAATCGCCTGCCAAGGCTTTTACGTTTGAAGCGCTCGCCATTCCCCCGCCGGCGGGCACGTGGCTGCCGTAAGTCCGTTTTTGGCCCATCGGCGAAGTTGCGCCTCGACTGGCGGAGATCCGCTCATGGCGGCAGAGCGGGCCAGATTTGCTCAACCTGAGCTCTTCACAGGTTGACCCTAAGATGACCTCAGTCGGCCAGGCACATGCAATGTGGCTTGACGTCGTTGGCAACTGACCTACTATTCGCACCAGACATTGATGGGGATGGAGTCCCCCGATAACTGCTGCAATGCTGATGGCTCCTACCAGACGCAGGGCGTCGGTAGGGACCTATTTGCTCCCAGCAGCGCCCGAGAAAGGGCGAACAATGGCTGGGCTTCCTTTTTGCTTGCCTTTCGCAAGTTGGTTTGTACCTGCCCTATGGTTGGTCGACACGATTGCGTACTCAGTTGGTTACGCGACTGAACTTGTTTGGCTCTCAACCTGGATCGGATCGGGCTGTACGTTGATTGCGCGGCACCATCTTGCGATGAGGCAAATCTTTAGGCCGGGAGAGTGCCACGACTGAAATCTGGACCTTGGCCGCTCTATGGCTCGGCCTCGCACTCGTGGCCACCCTGATATCAATCTGGCTGCGCATCGCGACTGCATTGTCAGAAATCGTAGTGGGAACCATCGCTCAGCTCGTGATCGGCGCGACAATAGGCTCTGCCATATTGGGCACCGATCAGACATGGGTAAAGTTCTTGTCGGGAATGGGCGCGATCCTGTTGACATTCCTCGCGGGTGAACCGGCGGCAAGACAGGCCATCATGCGCGGTCAAGAATATGAGAAGCTTGCTTCCCGCTATATGGGCCTGTTCACACGCACAGCGCGAATTAGCTCGGCTCGACGGGGCCGGACCGGCCTGTCAGAATTCCAGTTGGTCGCGTACCGCCTCGATCCCTGCTTTCGCGCACGCTTCGTCCGCGTCGCCGCCGGGGGCCCCGGATACTCCGACTGCGCCGACCAGAGAGCCGCCAGCTTCGACGATCAGTCCTCCTCCGATGATGACCGCTCCTGGCAGATTGCGAATGCCTGCCTGCATCGTGCCCGGCTGGCTGGCCGCATTCAGCTCGGTCGTGCTCGTCTTGAAGGACATGGCGTCCATGCCTTGCCGGAAGCGGTCACGGGCGCGCGAGGTCCCGCAAAGCGATCGCGGAGCAACACTTGAGTGACGCCGAAGCGATCGACAACTGCCACCGCGACTTGGTAGCCACGGCCACGGCAGCTATCCAAAGCAGCGCGCGCCAAATCGAGGGCCAGCTCCGGACTAAGCGATTTGTAGACGACGATGGCCTCTGTCGCCCGGGCGGGACTGCCGAAGAAGGTCAGCAGGGCGGTCGCGACTAACACACCTCGCACATCCATGACTATCTCCGGCAGAGCTGAGCGGCGGTCTAATTGATCTCGCCATATGCCAGATCATCGAACAGGGTCAAACTGTCGGCCTTGGTCCACAAGCCAATCATGCCGGCGTCAGGAATCGTGCCGTCCTCCACCTCGAATATGGGCTTTCCATCATAGGTCACCTTGAACCGGCTTCCCATGAAGTCGCAACGCAGCGTGTGCCATTGCCCGGACGCCACCGGCGCACTGATGCCATAGCCGCCCTTGCGTCCGACAATGTCGAGCGAGGTTCGGACGCCTTTGATGGTCTTGTAGAGCACCACGTTGTCTTCCAGCGCGTTGGCTCGCACGACGTAGTAGTTCTCGGCGTCTTTCGCGCGCCAGATGATGCCTGCGGCGCGATCCTCTGAGCCGGCGATCGCCTTGAATTTGACCTCCACGAAGCCGTCACGGACGTTGGAATCGCTCCTGATGGCCACGGGGAAGGTCGCCCGCCCGGATTGCTTGAGCACGTTCGGCTTGCTCGGCGCCGTGGCGTCGGCCTCAACGGTCCATTTCGATTGTCCCCGGCCGGTCTTAGTCAAAGTCCATCCTTCCGGCGGCATTCCGGCAGGAGTGCTGTCAAAGTTCAGGGTGTTGGCCACGGCGTTACCTCCCATCAAGAAAATCAGGATGACCGTCCAGGCAAACTTCGCCCGGCCTAAGAATTTGCGTGGAAGGACAGATGGGCAGATCGATTTGCGTTTCATCATATCCTGTCCTTAAGCGCGCTCTTTACGAACCAAGCCCATCCCGGCGAGTTGATGCAGACCTCCAGCGAGGAAGGGAGATCATCATGAGAAATTCAGCATCGGCAGCCCTGTTGTCCTCTGTCGTACTGGCCTTCGCATTCGGTGGAGGCGCGGCACAAGCGCAGTCCACCCCTGTCCAGCAACCTCAGTCGCCGCAGCAGTCGGAACAGTCGCGCGAGCAGGACCGCAGCCGCGCGGAAGACGTCACGATCGGACGCGACTGGAAGGCTCAGGGCGGGGAGGCCGATCACGCCGGCCAGGCGACGCCGAACGAAGACCATCAGACTGTCGGCCGCGACTGGCGCGCTCATCCGGACGACAAGAATCGGCAATAGGCGCCCTCGCCAGACTCGAGATATTGGATGTGCAGCGGTAGAAGCGATCGCCGCACTTCGCTCCGCCGCCACACCATTCCGAAGCCCCACGCGCATGGTTACTTCTCCCAGAGCCCGATGAGCACCAAGCCGGCTGAAGAATCGGATGGGCGACCGGACCCACGATGGCCGTGACGGCAATCAGCGATGCCCGTCGCCGTCATCACTTCGTCCCATCCCCTTTGAATGCTGGCTCCAATATGCCGTCGATCGGACCGCCGGGCCCCGTTGGCTGCAGCTCAAACCGTTTGCCGCTTTGTGTCACGCGATAGCAGTCGTCGCCCATGTCCTTGATATAGAGACAATTTCATCCTTCTGGATTCGCCATTTTCCGACCTGCTTCACACCCATCGAGTAAGTTCGCAGCGTCCCGTCGCCGTCATAAACAAACCGATAGTGGACCTCGTCGGTCAGTTGCTTCCCGGTGAAAGCCGCTCGGATCTGCGCGCCGGTCAACGCCCGAACGCTTTCGGCTGCGGCAAAGCCGGCATCGAGGGCGACCAGTCCCCCGATGCCGGTAGCGAGTGCCCCGATAAGACACCTCGCAAGTTGGCTGTTCGATTCCGCCAGCCTCACTTTTTGCACGCCTTCCGACACATCTGGTACTCTGTCTTGCATGCTGGCCCGGCGTAGTTTCTCACGCAGGCGGCACGCTGATTGGCGCAAACCTTGCAAGTTTGCGCCCCAGCCGCCTGTGGGGTGACAAGACAGGCCAGCGCCAAAACAGCGACGGCAATGTTTCTCATCCCAATAATCCTTCAGATTTCCTTCGCGTATCGATCGTAGAGCGCGGAGGCGTTTTCCCAACGGATGGCCTCCATGTAGACGTCGACATAGCGGGCTGCCGCAGCGCCGAAGTCCATGTGATAGGCGTGCTCATACATGTCGAGCACCAGCACCGGACGACCGCCAGCGAGCGTCGTCGTATGATCGGCAGCCCACTGGTTGACGAGCCGCTTGTTGCGAGGGGAATAGGAGAGGATCACCCAACCTGAACCACCGCCCTCCGCCTTGCCCATCGCAGCGAACTCCGACCGCCATCGATCGATGCTGCCGAAGTCGCGCACGATCGCTTCGGCGAGCGCTCCGCCCGGCCTACTGGCGCCGCCAAGACCATCGAAGTAGATCTCATGCAGGATCATCGAGTTCGCCGCGATCAGCTCTTCGCGCTTCAGGCCGTTGACGACGAAGTTCGGTGCCTTCGCGAAGTCTAGCTCGGCGAGCTGCGCGCTGATCGCGTTCAGCCGCTTCACCGCGCCGCCGTAGTTGTTCTCATAGTGACTGACGAGCACCTTTTCAGAGATACCGCTGATCGATTTTGGATCGAACGGCAGCGGCTTGGTTTCGTAGAGCATCAGGCGACTCCTTCGTTCAAGCTTCGGCTCAACTCTTCGTACTGGCCGTCTTGTCGAGCGCCGCACGCAGGCCTTCGGCGAGCTTCACGGCGTCGTCGTTCGCCCAGAAGTGCATGAAGAAGAGCCTCGGCTGCTCGTCGAGCATGTGGCTGTGCAGCGCGGTCACCTCGATGCCGTGTGTCCGCAGCGCCAGGATGACCGGGTTAACCTCGTCACCGGTCAGCACGAAGTCGCCCGTGATGGCGGCCTTCCCGCCTCCCGTCGGCTGGAAGTTGATAGCGATCGCGACGCCCATCGGGCCGGCCGGGGTCAGCGGCATGCCGTCCTGCGTGATCGGGTCTCGCCGCTTGACGTTGAACTGGTAGACGCCGCCATTGGCCTGGCCTTTTACGCCGATGATCTGGTCGAGCTTCGCCGTGTCGACATCGATGGCCGGCGGCGGGCTCGACGGCGCCGCGGCGGTCAGCGGCGTCTTGCTCTCGGCGAGCGCATCATGGATCGCCGACGCAAGCTTGACCGGGTCCCCGTGGCCGGCCACGTGCATGTAGAAGGTGGCCGGGCTCGCCCGCAGCAGATGATTGTGCACGGCCGTGATCTCGAGGCCGCTCGCGATCATCTTCGCCATTACCGGGTTGATCTCGGTTTCGAGCAGCACTAGGTCGCCCATGATCATGGCGCCGCTATGGGCGGGCTTGAACGCGACCCATCCGCCTAGGGCGAGCGCCGGCTTGATCGCCACCCCATCCAAGGTCACGGAAAGGTCGCTGCGGGGAAAGCCGTAGCGGCGGACGTCGTCAGACACCGCTGGCTTGCGGCCAAGTGCCTCGTCTACCTTCTGCCATTCAGCATCTTGAGCATACGCCGGGATGAAGGGCGCGAAGCGAATTGCGAAAAAGCAGACGGCGAGGCCGACCACAGCCAAGATGGTCCTTTTCATGGTGCAGCTCCTCGACCTCAATTCCGCTCTTTGATCTGGCCACTGCTGTCGACGACCAGCTTCACCGGCTTGCCGTCCTTCACCGCATTGGCGGTGATGCCTTCGGCCGTCGATTTGACGTCTTGCACCTGCGAGTAGCCGGCCGCCTGAATCTTGGCGATCAGCTCGTCCTGGGTTAGGGCGTGAGCGGGCGTCCATCCGCTCGCCACCGCGAGCAAGATAGTTGCTTGAAGGAATGCACGTGTACGCATGTTGGCTCTCCTGGTGTTGTCCCCAACCCCGGTGAAGGGTGTGCGTAGCAGTGTCCCTAGATGACGCCTCCCAATCGCAGCAAGATGCCCGAGACGCAGGAAGCGGCCAAAACGACGAGCATTCCAATGTTGAACCGGAAGATCGCCGTCGCCGCGGCTACTGATAAGGCGAGCGCCGGTAGGTCAATGCTAGTCAGCACTGGGGCGTCGAAGGACAAGCCGAATCCCTGGACCGGAAAGGTCTGCCGGAACAGAGTATGGAGCGCGAACCAGATCGACAGGTTGAGGATCACGCCGACCACGGCGGCGGTGATTGCCGAGAGCGCACCGGCGAGCGCCTTGTTGCCCCGCAGCGCCTCGATGTAGGGCGCCCCGACGAAGATCCAGAGGAAGCAGGGAGCGAAGGTCACCCATGTCGCCAACAATCCGCCGAGCGTTCCCGCCGCCATGGGAGAGAGCCCGGTTGCTTCGCGGAAAGCGGCCATGAAGCCTACGAACTGGACGACCATGATTAGCGGGCCAGGTGTCGTCTCGGCCATGCCGAGGCCGTCGAGCATCTCCCGCGGCGTGACCCAGTGGTAATAGCCCGCGGCCTGCTGCGCGACATAGGCCAGCACCGCGTAGGCACCACCGAACGTCACCATCGCCATCTTGCTGAAAAAGATCGCGATCTGGCTGAAGACCTCGTTCGGACCAAGCGCGATCAGAAGAGCGAAGACGGGAACGAGCCAGATGGCGAGCCATACGGCCAGAACCCGCAGCGTGCGCGTCGTATTCGGCCGAACGTGGTCCGGAATCCCCTCACCCAGCATGCTGTCGATCACAGCGGAGTTCTTGCCGCCATGCTCCAGCGCCGCGAACTCCGGCCGGTCAAGCCGGGCGCCGACAAAGCCGATCAGGGCTGCCGCAACGATGATCAGCGGAAACGGCGCTCCAAAGAAGAAGATCGCGACGAAGGCGATTGCCGCCAGCGCGACCATAATTGGATTGCGAAGTGCACGTTTGCCGACGCGGGCCACTGCCTGAATCACGATGGCGAGCACGGCCGCCTTGAGGCCGAAGAACAATGCCTCGACAAAACCGACGTTGCCGTAGGCGGCGTAGATGTAGCTGAGCCCCATGATGGCAAAGACCCCGGGCAGGATGAACAGGCCTCCTGCGACGATGCCGCCAACGGTCCTGTGTAGCAGCCAGCCAATATACGTGGCCAACTGTTGCGCCTCAGGACCAGGGAGGAGCATGCAGTAGTTCAGCGCGTGCAGAAAACGGCTCTCCGAAATCCAATTCTTCTCCTCGACCAGAATACGATGCATGACAGCGATCTGTCCGGCCGGCCCACCGAAGCTCAAAATAGCTACTCGCATCCACACAAGAAGCGCTTCGTTGAAGGTGATGCCGTGGGCCGGCGCGTCTGCGCCGGCCTTCTGGGTTGCAGCGATATCAGTCATGCCTTCACCTTGTTGGTTGGCCAGTTGTGCAACTCCTTGGTCGCGTCGCGGCACCATCGGTAGAATGCATCATAGAGCTGGAGACCGGCGTTCAACTGCTCAAGGTCATCGTCGAACATGCGCGATAGGCCGAGCGATGCAGCAAGCAGGCCCGGCGCCTCCGGAGACAGATCGAGGCGTCCCGTGTCGGCGGCGCGGACCATCGTCGCCAGCCGCTCCAACGCAGGCGACGACAGGCCAAACTCCTTGACCATGACGTCGAAAGTGCAGAGCTCGCCGCGATGGCTCCAGAAGACGTTCTCGATGTCGAAAGGCGTGGCCTCGAAACGTTCGGCAACCGCCTCGACTTCAGACGGCGCGACGAACAGGAATACCGCAGTGGGATCGACGAAGCGGCGGATCAGCCATGGACACGCGATCCGGTCGATCTTGGGGCGCGCTCGCGTGACCCACACCGTGCGACCACGCCCATCGCGCTTGGGAATCCTGGCGGCCGGCACCGTCGGATGGTTCGCTTCCTTCCATGCGACTTGACCACCTTCGAGGTTCTCGGCGGCGACGTTGCAGCAGCGGAGCCAGACCGCAGTCCCCTCGCTGAGCTTCTTGCCCTTGTGACAGACCACGACGACGGACTGGCCCGTCAGGCGGAACGCCCAATCCTGGATGTCGAGATGCGAGCGCCGCACGGCGCCCGGGATCAGGCGCGGATCGGCCGAGAAGTCCTCTTCGATGCGCACGTCGATGAGCGTCGGCGCGGCCGCCGTGCCGACCAATCGAGACAATTTATCGGGTGAAATGGAGGTGTACGATGCTGACATGCTGCGCCCTTGGTGATCAGGACGCGATTCTTGGGCATGACGCCTCGCGGGGAGATCGCACACCCCCGATCCGCGAATAAAAGCCCAGTTAACCGGGCTGTCAACCCGCGGGGAGGCGAACGATTCCAGAAATTATCAGAAGAGCGTCACGGAGATTTCATCCAAGTAAGGAACTAAGCCGACAAGTTAAGCCTCAATGAAGCCTCCGACGGAGTTTCTTGATGATTTCCCGGAGATCCTTCGCATACTCTTCGATGATCTTTACGGCTTCCTCCAGACGCGAGTGCCCGGACTCCGGAACTTCCCTATCTCGCTCTGGTCGGTCCGTATCGTTCATGCCCAACGATTCGACGGCGGCGACAAGCGGTGTTGAGCCAGATCAAGGTTCGTACGCTACGATCTTGAAAGGTCCGGAGGAATTCACGTAGACTGCCGGTCCGGGACGAAGCAGACTCCCGGCGAGACTTCGGTCCAAGTTCTGCGCAGCACGCAACAACGTGGAGCTTGCGCATGGATACCGAACGACAATCCTCTCCCAAACGTACCGTTGCCATCCTCTCGCGAGGAGATGCGGCCGCGCGCCGAGATGCGACCTCGAAAAGCGGCCGCTTCGCCGACGTCTTCCAAGCGCTGGCCGCCGTCGGCGTCGAAGGGCGCCCCGCGATCTACGACGAAAGCTTCGCCGATGCCGTCCGCGAGCAACTGCTTGCGGTGGACGGCGTGCTCGTCTGGGTCAATCCGATTCAAGACGGCCGAAGCCGCGCAGGCCTCGACGCCCTGTTGCGCGACGTCGCTGCGCAGGGCGTGTGGGTGAGCGCTCATCCTGACGTCATCCTCAAGATGGGCACCAAGGAGGTCCTCTATCGCACTCGCTCGATGAGCTGGGGATCGGACACGGCGCTCTATCAGACCGCAGAGGCGATGCGCGCCGAGCTGCCTGCACGGCTCGCCGCCGGTCCGCGCGTGATCAAACGCAACCGGGGCAACGGCGGCCAGGGCGTCTGGAAGGTCGAGAAGCTGCCGACCTCCTCCATGATCAAGGTCCTGGATGCGACCAAGGATGCGCCCGAGGAGCTCACGCTCGATGATTTCCTTCGTCGCTGCGCGGAGTATTTCGAGAGCGGCAGCGTGATTGACCAGGCGTTCCAGCCTCGCCTGAGCGAGGGTGTGGTGCGCTGCTACATGGCAGGTGACCGCTGCGCTGGCTTCGGCCATCACAAGGTCAAAGCCCTTGTCGACTCGCCGGCCGCGCGTTCAGAGGCTGGACCGCGGCTTTACTCGTCGAACGCGGACCCGCGCTTCCAGCGGCTGCGGCGGTTGATGGAGGACGAGTGGACGCCGCAGCTAATTTCGCTGCTGGAGATCGCGCGCGGTGATTTGCCCGCGATCTGGGACGCAGACTTCATGCTCGGGCCGGTCCAGACCGACGGGAGCGACAGCTACGTGCTTGGCGAGATCAATGTCAGCTCGGTGCATCCCTATCCGAACGAGGCCCCCGTGGAGATCGCCCGGCGGGTTGCCGATCGGCTGCAGGTTAAGCTTTGACGCATGCTGACGATCAGAGGGCTCAAGCGCCTGCACCTCTCCGTATCATTTGACCTGCAGGACGGCGAATGCGTCGTCCTGCAGGGGCCTTCCGGAGCCGGGAAGACCTTGCTGCTCCGCTCCATCGCGGATCTCGATCCCAACGAAGGAACAGTCAAGCTGGACGGCATGCTCCGAGAGGCGATGCCCGCTCCGGCATGGCGAAGGCGGGTGACCTACCTCGCCGCCGAGCCGGGCTGGTGGTCTGACACCGTGCAAGATCACTTCGCCGCCTGGGAGGATGCCCTTCCGCTGGTCGCGCGACTGGGCTTGCCGGACGACTGCGGAGCGTGGTCGATCCAAAGACTTTCGACCGGCGAGAGACTGCGGTTGGGACTTGTGCGGGCGCTCATGCTGCGATCGCGAGTGCTTCTGCTGGACGAGCCGACCTCGGCTCTCGACCCGGCAGCCGCTGCGGCTGTGGAAGGTGTGATTGCCGAACTCATCTCGGATGGAACGAGTGTCCTCTGGACTACCCACGACGGCGCCCAAGCCCGCCGGGTCGGGACCAGGATTTTCGTGATGAGGCCCGACGGCGGGATCGAGGAAAACCGGCCGTGACCTACATCCAGCTCTCCTACGCCGACTTGGTTCTACCCGCGCTCCTCGTCGTCATGGACGGCATCTTCTCGCTCATTCTCCGCCTCAAGCTCGAGAAGCAACTGGCTATTGCGGCCGTGCGCATGGTGGTGCAGCTCGTCCTCGTCGGATACGTGCTGACCTTCCTGTTTGCCGCGGTGTCGCCGCTCTGGACCGCTCTCGCCGCCCTGATCATGGTCCTCTTCGCCTCGAGAGAGATCGTCGCGCGGCAGAAGCGGCGCCTTCAGGGGGTTTGGAAGTACGGCCTGGGCGCGGGATGCACGCTGCTCGCCGCAGGTACGGTCACGATGCTCGCGCTCCTTACGGAGCTACGCCCCGATCCGTGGTATCATCCGCGCTACGCGCTGCCTTTGCTGGGCATGATGCTGGGCAACACCATGACCGGAATAAGCCTGGGCTTGGACGTGCTGACGAACAGCCTGGTGCGCGAACGAGCCGCGGTTGAGGCGTGTCTTGCGCTAGGCGGCACCCGACACCAAGCCCTGCTGCCGGTCATAAGGGACGCCTTGAGAAGCGGCTTCATGCCGATCATGAACAGCATGGCCGCGATCGGGCTCGTTTCTTTACCGGGAATGATGACCGGTCAGATCCTTGCGGGCGTCGAGCCGGTCGACGCCGTCAAATATCAATTGCTGATCATGTTCCTGATTGCCGGCGGCACCGGGCTGGGAACGCTGGCCGCTGTGCTAGGTGGCGCGCGCCTTTTGACGGATCACCGACATCGCCTGCGTCTCGATCGCATTCTGATCGATAAAAAGGAATGCAGGTCTCTTCTCTAGAAGCAGGTGGCAGATCAAGAAGGTTCCGTTGAAGCGATGGCGGTCGCCTACCCTCGCAACAGGTTCTTTCACTTCTGCTTCTGGCCACAGCTGACCTGTTGCGACGTTCGCCGACTCGTCGGCTTGTGACCCAAAGTGGACCTTTGGCAGTCCAATATATGCTGCCCAGCCTCTTTGACCTAGCTCAGTGGATCGTCTGGTCTTAGCCGATCAATAAGGCCATGAAAGCTCCGCCCGAAGAACCGCCCCCGGATAAAGATGAGCCCCGGAGCGTGGAAGCGCGCCGGATCATAGAGGACTTTGCGAACACCCTACGGGAGATCATCAAGAAGCTACGCAAGCTTCTGAATTAGAGGCAGCCGTACTGTCATACTGTGGGGTCTGTTCTTTTATCTGGTGCAACCCTTCCATTGGTGACACGTTAGGAACTATCACCGAACGGATCGTGGCTTTTATCGGTGATGAGAACGCCGGTAGCGCTCCCGCCTTCCTCTCACGGAAAGGAGCCGCGCGTGCAAAGGCGACGCCGTTTCAAACAAACCAAATCCCTTGAAGAGCGCCTTGCCGAAGAAGCAAAGGAGCTGCGCACCGTGGCCGCAACGCTTCCACCCGGCCCCACGCGGGACGCGGTGCTGCGGAAGGCCCGGCAGGACGAAACTGCCGCACACATGACCGGGTGGCTTAGCTCGCCCGGCCTCAAGCCGCCGACCTAAGCCGGGTTCTTGTGCGTAAAGAGCTGGTCGAGAAATGCCGAACGAGGGCGGAGCAATGCCGCTTGAATGCCAAGAACGCACGGAGCGGCTTTGATGAAGCTGCGTGGCTCGACCTCGCTGACGACTGGACAAAGCTAGCGGAAGCCTTCGAACATGAGGACGATCCCAAGTGGACGAACTAGGGGGCAGCTCAGGCTCGTCGCTTAATGTCGCCTAGTGGCCTCAAGCCGTCCAACTTCGTCGCTTGGGCTGGTCTGGTATTGAGGGCAGTCCGGACTTCGCATCAGCGATCCTTCGACCGCCGCTTGTGACCCTAACCGGACCTCGCCCGCTCAGTCCGGCCGAGTTTGCAACAACATCGGTTTCATCGTTGTCCCGTAGTAGTCGGAGCCCATCTTTCCAAGCGCATCCCATGCGTGGGCTGCAATAGACGGCAGTGGTTCTATCCAAAAGCTCTCGGGTATGACTTCACTCGGCGGAACGCGACTGAACTCCAGATCGGTAAGAACAAAGCCTTCACCGTCGTATGTCATGCGCGCCAGAACCTCCCCAGCGCCGTTCACTATTTGGGTCTCTCCAAGAAATCGTGAGCGATATGGCTTGCCCTCGTTGCCGGGCGTGCGTCCTTCAAAGTCTCCAGCGTGCGACCGCTTATGGCCAATAGCTGGCCTTCGTTGCGGTGCGGCTGAGGGCTGCTTGTGACCCATTTCGGAACTCAGCCTGAAGATCAGAAGCGAGGTGAAGAGAACCCGACGGCGGCCGGGACAACTGTTTGTGGGCCGAGTTCAATGCACGTAGCAGAAAGTGATTTGCTAAGCTATTCTTGTCGGGTTGTGGGAGCACGCAATGTCGAAGGCAATTGCCGTCTTGGGCTCCGCTCTGTTCTTCGTCATTGCGCCGTTGGTGCTGGCAGGCTTCGTTCCTTGGTGGGTCACGCATTGGGAATTTCGGCCAGCTTTTTTCGGCGTCGATCTAACCCGCATCCTCGGCGGTATATTGATCATCGTCGGAGTGCCCGGACTCGTGGATTCATTTACCCGTTTTGCGCTGGAGGGGCTGGGGACGCCCGCCCCGATCGCGCCGACACAAACGCTCGTAGTGACTGGCCTTTATCGCTACGTGCGAAATCCGATCTACATCGCGGTCGTCGCAGTCATTTTTGGTCAGGCCCTTTTGTTTGGTGATTGGCGGCTCCTCTGGTACGGCGCGCTACTCTGGCTTTTTTTTCATGTCTTTGTGGTGATTTACGAAGAACCGACGCTCAAGCAAACATTTGGCGCGGAGTACGAGAGCTTTCGGGCTAATGTGCCGCGCTGGATTCCGCGGTTGAAGCCATGGCGAGCCGCATAAAAGAATTGCTGCAAGCGGCTCGACGCCGGCTGCAACAAACATTGCGAGACGGCGAAGCGTAGCAAGCGCGCCTAGCGGCCTCGCCCCGGAGGGCCACTACCTTAGCCGCCGGGGTCGAAAATAGCACACGGGCCGGGCAACTGCTCCGCACGCCGTGTCTTTCCGATCTGGAGGAAGACCGGCCGTCTGCGCCTGCGCATTATGAGAACCGAATCTGCCCGCTGGAGACCGTCCGCCGGCGCTCAACATGTCCGTCCACCAGAGCTAACCGGAAGTCACGCTGCGCGTAGCGATGCGCTGAACCCTCAACGGACATTTATGGGGTCTGTTCCAGCCAATAGCTTAAGGATATAATCTGGCCAGCCTCAGTCGGACTGCTGCTAGGTTCAGACCCCTGAAGCGGTGGCGCCCAGTCAGCATTATCTGCATGGTTGTCACTGCGGGCCTGCTAGATGCCGGGGCCCTTGTCGTTGGTCAGTCACGCGTGCCGACAGAAGCCATAGTGTCCTCGGTAACACGTACACCGGAGCTTATTGAACGCGCGTGGCACCTGCCAGTGGCAGCTACGTTCCACAGGAACGTTAACTGGCAATCAAATAGCTCTCGTTGCGGACCTGCAGCTGTTGCGAATGCGTATAGGTCGCTCGGCGAGGCGGCAAGCACGGAGGGCAAGGTGCTGCGGCACCGGGCGGTGCTGGACAGGCTTATGCATCTGGGTCTCACGCTTGACCAGCTGGCCGAGGTCGCGGGGACCAACACGAGCCGCAAAGTCACTGTCTTGCGTGATCTCAGCGAGGACCAGTTTCTGGAGCATCTGCGTCGCTCCAACGATCCGGGCCGACGCTACATCGTGAACTTCAATCGCGCGCAAATTTTTGGTGCTGGTGTTGGACATCATTCGCCCATTGGCGGCTATCTGGAAGCCGAAGATCTAGTTTTGGTGCTCGATGTCAATTCCAGCTACCAGCCATGGCTAGTCGGTCGAAGACGGCTGTTCGCAGCTGTAAATACGTACGATGGCGATAAGAAGCGCGGGCTGCTGCTGATCGAGTAATTGCAAATCCCTGCGGCCTGTCAGGCGAAGGCGAGCGAGGCGGTGGAGGTGACCAGGCGATCGAATCAAACAAGGCTGCGAGCTGCTGCCTTGCGACGGGCCTGCTCGTGGCCCGATGCTGCCAAATGCTGCTCCGAGGTCGAGTGTCGAGTGCAGATCGGAATCGGTTTGCAGGCCCTTAGACCGCCGGTTTTGATTCCGACATTTGTCGCACATAGGCCACGCCATAAGCTAAGCTCGGTGGAGCGATTGGAGGCCGGGAATGAAGTGCCTGCGCATATATGCAACTCCAGACGGCGAATCCCATTTTGGGGAAGTTGATGTTCCCACGACCCTAACGCGGTCGTTTCCGAATGGCGCGCCTGCCGCTAACTATGAATCCGCACGTTCCGCTTTCTACGAAGCTTCGCGAGTTCGTTTTGTTCATATCCCTCCAGGGGCGCGCGAAGCGGAATTTCATAATTCACCGGGCCGGCTCCTAGCCATCTGGCTGGATGGCGAGGTCGAGTTTGAAACGAGTGACGGAGAGGTTCGACGTGTCTCGGCTGGAAAGGCAGTTCTAGTTGAGGATGTGCACGGGAAAGGACATATCTCGCGCCATCCACCGGAAGGGCAGAACGTTATACAGGTCATGCTGCCACACGGCCTTGACGCGCCCGCTGCGTAGTCGGTGGTTGGCCCGATGGCGAAGTTCGGTTCGGCTCAGATATGGTCTGCTGATCGGGGCACACCGGAAGTGACACGGCGCCGTTCAAACCCGCGCTTTTGACCCATTGCGGACCTCGCCTGTGGCTAACCTGACGCCGTTCTAGGTAGCCGGGAAAAAGCTTGAGCAATCAGATCGGGCGGGCGATCAGCGCTTGTCTGCCGTTTGATCGTTGGCCTTCTTCTCGAGTTCATCGATTCTGTCGAGTGCGTTGCTAAGGAGCTCGCCTAGCACCGGCAGTGTCGAGTAGAGCTGCTGCGACATACCGGGTGTTGCAGCATGTATCACTCGCTTTATTTCCACTCGCATCGCCATGGCCGTTCTCGCAGTGCCTATCCTGATCGGAGCTAAGTTAGACGCGACTTCGTCGACTCTCCGTTGGCAGAGTCACTTGCGACGATCCTGCTCAATCTGGTTAGCAGTGGCGAGTTTTCCCTTGATGTACTGCTTTAGATCACCGACCTCTTTTTCAAGGGCCTCCCGCGGGATGTTTTGACTCTCGGCCCCCTCAACGAGGCGATCAACTAATACGTCCACGCTTTGTGAAGCGCCCGGCGTCCCATATTGCTCCGCAGCGTGAACGCTGTTCTCGACCCAAAAATCAATGTACTCGCGTGTCGTCGGTGGCATGTGAAGTTTCTGCCAGTATTCAATGAGCTTCGTGTGGAGCGTAATTATATGCAGAGCTGGAGGCAAGGCGGCGCCCGCATGGCGGAGCCTTAGCCATCGGACGTTCCAGTTTTGGCCAGGTTCTCCCGGTTTTGCCAGCTGTCCTGCTTCCATCCTCAGCGGCCTGGTCGATTTCGCAGTCGCCTGTTTTGCCTCATGAGTGCATAATGGGGGATGCCCGATTCCCACTACCGAACCTGCCACTGTGGAGCAGTCTATAGCCGAAACGAGGCCATGGCCCCCGGTCGGCAGATCGCCAGCTTCGAGTGCTCGGTTTGCGGCGAGACCACGGAATCGTGGAACACCGCCTGGGTGCCCACCTATAAATTGATTGCTGGACCCGTCCGCCTTCCGCGACCCAGCTAGTTATTGCAACGCTTAGCAATTCCGCGGATTAGCCATTGATGGCAGAGTCGTTCGGCACTTCATTCACTATCGTTGAGGTGACTTCGGACGACGCTCCGAAGCCAACGAAGCAGATGTGGCTCGCCTTTGCCAAACCCAAACAGGCATTGACGCTAGTGCTTGCTGCCGTTCCCGAAGGCTGGACCGCGGAAATTGTGCCGGCCGTCCTGACTGAAAAGCAGCAGAGGATGTTCGAGGAGCTCGACCTCGAACCCGGCGATGTTTACCGGATCGCTCCAGATCAAGAGATCCTCGGTGGGGCGCCGTCTACTATTCACCAGGCCGGATATGGCTCGAACGAGGTTCCCTTTTCGACCGCCTTCTGACATAATTCGGCATGGCAAAAATAAAAGTGAGCTTCAAACCAGTCCGTAAATCCGAGGGCGATTGGGCTATCATTGCCGAGTACCCGGGCACAGAAGCGCGAGAGATTACGGGCTTCGCGAGCAAAGCCGATATTGACGAGTGGATGAATGGAGAGCGTCGGATCGCTTGGCTCCGATCACAGGGTTACGCGAAGTGACTCGATGACCCCTTAGGGCGCGCCCGGCGCTTCGTGCTCAGAAGATTCGACTCACTGTCTCGCGGGCGGCCGAGACTCTCGCGGCAAGCGGGGGCTGAACGCTCGTGGCCCGCAGGTAATCCCGCGGCCGGTAGCCCAACGTGTCGACCCACAAAGAAGTGTTAAACTCGCTTACAAGTTGGCGGCAGCCTTGAAGTGGGCCATCAGGCGTCATTAGGCGAGTTGGCCGTGAGCGATGAGTGCAAGGATCCTACGCAAACGGCGGGACCTCGACCAGCGTTCCGATCAATCGCAACAATGCTTGCTGTTCGGGTCCCTTCCCGTCACGCAAGAACTCACCCAGCTCGATGTGAGAGAGCCGGCCACCAGAGGGCGCATTGGGTTGGTGGATGATGAAAGCGTAACCGTTTGCGGGCTCGCGTGCGATGAACCATGCGTCCCCGTTTGGGCTCCGATAGAGCTCCCGCCGGTCTGACATTTTTCCTCCCTGCTGCCTCCTGGCATTGTCTGATGGACGCTTGCGGGAAAGATGCGGAGATCAGTGAAAATACGAAAGCTGATCTTCCGTAACCACGCGCTCGATGTTCTCGGACCTGCACTTGATGCGGTATCTTACTCGTCCATCGGACTCGATCGGCATGCACTGTACGATCGTGTAGATCTTTGGCCCTTCAGTTGCGGCGCGTCCTTGGGGACCTTGAGCTTGGTGCCGAACCTCTTCGTTTAGCTTATAGGCGTATGACATATTTTCCTCGATGTTTAGGGCGCTCTCGGAGGTCTTGCTAGTCTTCAAGAATGGATTTGGTTGCATCGAATATCTGTTCCGCTGTGCCCTTAATCGTGCCCTTTGCCCAGGCTTGGAAGACTGCGACGTAGGCGTTCTTGTAAGCCGCTTCGTCTGCGGAAAAGTAGACTTCGTCCGTGGCGGTATCCAGGACAAGCGCTCCTGTATCGATGCAGATTTCCTCGATCAGGACTAAGCGTTCTTCTTGCTCGGCCAGATGACGTTTAACGATGCTCATTGACTCTCCTGCTTGGCACTGAGGAATCACGTTCCCGATGCGGCCGGTGAACATGCTGACGTAGTCCACCGGACACAGGCGCAACAGGAAGCCGCAAGTCGCGCCCGCTTTTCGATCTTTTTACCTGCTTGAATGAAAAACCCCGCCCCGATAACTCGGGAGCGGGGCAGGACCACAAGCTCTACCAGTACATCCGTGGCTAGAGCGACAGGTCTGTCGTGCTCTTAACTAAGCAGCACGAAGATTTTCGGCAGCGGATTTGCCAGTACGACGGTCTGCGACGACATCGTAAGACAGGGTCTGACCTTCGGTCAGAGTTCCCATGCCGGCGCGTTCGACCGCGCTGATGTGAACGAAGACGTCGTTGGTGCCGTTTGATGGCTGGATAAAGCCGAAGCCCTTTTGGGTATTAAACCACTTCACTGTACCGGTGTTCATCAGGTTTTCCTTCTTGTGCGCGCAGGACCTGGCGCGCTAGTTGCGGCCAGTAGTCCGGTTAGTCGATGTTGGAGAATGTCTGAAACGTGCGCGCCGTCAGGATCTGAGGCGAAAGCGGAACAGTTGTTCGGCCAGTATCGATACGTGAGACAGTACCCTAGCAGTTGACAGACTTCAAGAAGAAAGCCAACGGCGCGTTAGCGTGGTAGTGCACCGATGGTCGAGAAGAGCACGTCGACCCGGCGACTAGCGCCGGCGAGGCTTGAGTGGTCCAAGTTGGATCGGAAGCATGGTATGTTCCACATGTCGGGATCAGCTACAAACGACGCAGTAACGTCCTTACGTTCCCTCCAGAGCGTTTCGAAGGGTCTTGAGTAGATACTCAGGCCTCCACGACTTCCCGACATTGACCGCGTCTCGCAGGGCTGGATGGGCTTGGAGGTCGGCGGCAACGTAGCCGCTGGCAAGAATGAACGGTACCGACATCGCCCGGAGCGCTTGCGCGACGGGGGTGACCCATTCTCCAGCGAGGTTGACATCGAGGATGGCCGCGTCGGGCCGGTCAGCCCTCAACAGCTTCAAAGCGCGATCAATGTCTGGGACGGGACCGATCACGCGGTATCCCCCAGTCCTTAACTGGGTGTCGAGCTCCAATGCGATGAGATACTCATCTTCGACAACCAAGATTCGGGGAGCGTCGTGCACAATGTGTCCCCGGGGGTTCAAGACTCCACAGGCGCGGTGATGTGCACCCTTAAACCGGTCGGCTCATACTTCAGTTCCACGGAGCCGGCTAAGCCCTGCACTGCGCTGAGATCGATCAGCCTAGAGCCGAAGCCGGAGCGAGTTGGCGGAGTGACGGGTGGGCCGTTTTCCTCTCGCCAGTCGATGTGCAGGAAGGTTTTGCCCTCCTCTTCCGGCGTACGCCAGCTCAGGTGCACGATTCCTTCGGGGCTGGAGAATGCTCCATATTTCCAGGCATTGGTCACGAGTTCATGCAGAATGAGGCTCATCGGCATGATCTGCCGTGGGTTGAGACGCACCGCCGGTCCGGGGCTCACCCGGTATCGCTCGGGGCCTGCGACCTTTAGCGATTGCTCCACAAGGGCACTCAGATTGGCTTCAGCGCTGCTGGCCAGCGCGATGGTCTCGGCTTCGGCCACGGCCTGGAACCGTCCCAAGAAGGCATCGCGGTATTCGTTGGCTGTGCGGCCCTCCACATCCGTCTGATTGGCAAGGGAGCGTACGATCCCCAGAAGGTTCTTCATCCGATGGCGCGTTTCAGCGAGGAGAATGTCTTTTTGGACGTCGCTTTGCCGCCTGTCGGTCACGTCCTCCAACAGGATCAGGAGGCTGGTGCTGTTATTGTCAGGGTGAACGAGACGACGTGCGCTGACCAGCATTGTGCGTCGACCGATCGTCGGGAACTCTGCTGTAACCTCATATCCGACGACGGCGGTAGACCGGGGAATGATCTCGCCGACGAGCCGCCTGAGTTCGGCTATGTCCCATTGACCGCCACCAAGGTCGAATAGGCTGCGTCCAACCGTCTCATCCCGAGCCACCCTGAAGGTTTCATAGAACCCGCGGTTGGCCGTAAGGACGCAGCCCGCCCGGTCAAGCACCAGGAGGGGCTCCTCCAGTGTGTCAACGATCCCTTGCGCCTGGACATGCTCGCTGCGCAGAAGCCGGTATAAGTCTTCGAGATTCATCTGCCCGCTCACCCAAAGGTTTCTTATAAGCTAATACTGGGCTGGGTCGTTCACAAAGGAAATTGGGCCAGTATGCTGGTAAAGATGTCCGCACTTAACGCGGGCCCGTCCCAACTAAGAGCCACTGAATGTGGCTCAAGCGTCCTGACACTTGCCCTTGAGTCCGTTCAGGGTACCTGCGAGCGCTTCCGCTGAACACCTGGGCGCGCCCCTGCTTCTCACAGGATGTCCTCGTGGCCCATCTGCGAAGTTGCGCCTCGTCTCCCGGAGGTCCGCTGATGCGGCAGAGCGACCAGATTTGCTCGACCTGAGTTCTTCGCAGTTTGACCCATAGCGGAAATTCGTTTGACGACGCCGCCCTATGGTCTTCGGTTTCTGCTCGTGATCAAATGTGATGTTTCAGCCAGTACCCAAACTAGGGGCGAGTATGAGGCGGCGGGAGTTGTTGCTCATTGCCATGGTTGGCGCGGGATATTTTCCCGAATTGCTTCGCGCTCAGCCCGTTAAGGGCAAGATAGGTTATCTGCATCCCGTTACGATAAATCCTAATCACATTACCTTCTCGGTGCTTGCGGGGGAGTGGCGCCGCCTCGGGTATGTCGAAGGCGAAACTGTTTTGACCCGCTCCGGAGAGGGTGACCCACAGCGACTTCCCGAGTTAGTCCGAGATTTGACCGGCAAAGGAGTGGGCGTCCTGATTGCCGTCGGGGCCCAAGCCGTCCGCGCGGCTGCTAGCGGGGCCTCAAGCACTCCAATAGTGGCTATCGATTTGGAGACTGACCCCATCCAAGCCGGGCTCATTCGCAGCGTTGCGCGGCCCGGTGGCAACGTCACAGGGCTTTTTCTCGATACACCTGTCCTTGCCGCCAAGTGGATTCAGCTGATGCGCGAGATGGTTCCAGCTTTGGACCGTGTTGCTTTTGCTTGGCAGCCATCAGCCGGAAGAAGCCAGCTCGACGTGGCGCTCCGTGTTGCCGAGAACCTGGGGGTCGAAACGACTGTTCTGGAATTTAGCGTCAACGACGATTTCCCCAGTCTGCTCTCAGCCATCGCAGGACCGAAAAGAACCGGCATCATCCAGCTCTCAGGCCCTGGGATTACCCCTGTTGCGGAGAAGTTTGTTGCTGCCGCAACGCAGATCAATCTGCCAACCCTCTCGTTTCTCGGTGAAGCGGCAAGGCGCGGGTTCTTGATGAGTTATGGGCCCAACCAGAGGGATTACTTTCCCCGCGCGGTTCAGTTAGCTGATCGAATATTGGGTGGCGAGAAAGCATCTGAGCTCCCGGTGGAGCGTCCCTCGAAATTTGAGTTCATCGTGAACTTGAGGACAGCAAGAGCGCTCAATCTGGTTGTGCCGCCGACATTGCTGGTTGGTGCGGACGAGGTTATCGAATAAGATCCGCTGTTGGCCGATTTTGTTGCAAAAGTCGGCTGTAACCGATGGGTGTCGTTCGGCCATTCGCTAGGGGCCGACCGGCTTTGACCCGCCGCCCCTGACGCTCTCAACGCAACTCCTACGCTACGCAATACACAGGGTCTGAGCAGGTGGTGGTTGCGCAGCCAGCGAAGCGAGGCGCCTCAGATTTTGAGCGATGGCAGCCAGAACAAACTCATCCTGGGCGCCTTGTGGACCACGAAGGCGAAGCCGACCAAACCTCAGGATGCGCTTCAAGTGCGCGAACCGCATCTCGACCTTCTTGCGCTCGCGGCGGGACCGCTCAAAGCCCTCGGTGCCAGCGAACGATCGGGGGACGTCTCGGGCATGCTCATGGATATCGCGCGGGATCTTGCGTGACGGCTCCTTTGGGCAGCACTGCGGCTTGAGGGGCATACATCGCAGTCGAGCTTGCTTGCACGATATAGAAGCGTCTTTCCCTCGTGCACGGTGCCACTTGTTCCGAGCTGCTTTGCGCCCGGACAGTGGTAGACGTCGGCGGTCGGATCGTATCGAAAGTCGCTGCGCGAGAAGGTGCCATCATCTCGTTTCGATTTGTCGAGAACAGGAATATGCGGCGCGATGCCCTTCTCGACCAGCCAGTTCAGCATCGGAGCTGCCCCGTAAGCGGTATCCCCGACAAGCCTTTCCGGTTGGATGCCGAAGCGCTCCTCTGTTCGCTCGATCATGGTCCTTGCTGCGCCGACCTCGGCCTGGCGAATGGCACGGGAGGCTTCGATATCGAGGATGACGCCGAACTTCACGTCGATGAGATAATTGTCGGAGTAAGCGAAGAATGCCGGCCCCTTGTGAGCGCCGGTCCACTGGGCCGCGGGGTCGGAGAGCGAAACGAACTTCGGAGTAACATCGCTGGCAGCGCCCCACGCCGTATCGTCGAGGGTCTCTAGATACTCCTTCACCGCGCGGCTTGACCTCGCCGGATCACGATCCCTGCGCCAATCCTGACCCGCAATCGAGCGCTGCTTGTTAGCGTCGGCCGCAATCAGGCTCGCATCAACGGCAAAGCCTTCGCCACCAACCAGACCGGCCGCAATGCACGCCTCGACGACACGTTCAAATACGCGACGAAAAACATCCCCCGCGCGAAAACGCTCATTGCGGGCACGCGAGAACGCCGAATGATCCGGCACAGCATCCTCGATACCCAGTTTGCAGAACCAGCGATAGGCGAGGTTCACCTGCACTTCGCGACAGATCAGCCGCTCCGAGCGGATCGCGAAGACATACCCCACGATCAGCATCCGGATCATCAGCTCCGGATCGATCGACGGGCGCCCCGTGGACGAATAATGAGGAGCAAGTTCGCTGCGAAGCCAAGTCAGATCGAGAGCAGTGTCGATCCTCCGCACCAGATGATCTTCGGGGACCGCGTCGCTGAGATGAAACTCGTAGAACAGTTGACCTTGGTCACTCTTCAGACGGCCCATCATGGATCGACCTCGCCGAGAATCGCGTCAACCCAACGGAATCACCGTTCGAGGTCTTACCGACTTTTGCAATAAAATCGGCCAAAAGCCGAACAAGGCTGCGGCCATTGTGATTGGCCGCTACTTCCCCCTGAACCGGACGCGGCGCCGAGCTCACCTCGACCGCTGCTTATGACCCATTGTGGGCCCTAGTTTCGGTCAGACTTACGTCAGTGCCTTATTCAATGGCGAATCCGGTGAGGTAAAAAGGAACCATCGGCCTTCTTGCGCGTTCTAGCTTGTTGGCCGGCCAACGGGGTGTCCGCCAATCTTTTCCCGAACAGAATGGCCCTGGCGTGGGCCTCCTCTCGCCCCGAGAGACCCTTTTTATGTCCAGTGTCGAGGAATTTCCGCTCTCCTCCCGTCGCCAGCCGACGGAGTTCGAGGCACTGGTGGCAGCCGGCCAGGCCGCACTGGATGCCATTCCTGGGGCGGTTTACCTTTGCGATGCCGAGGGATTGCTGGTCGCCTTCAATACCGAGGCGGTGGAATTGTGGGGCAGAACCCCCAACCTTGGCAAAAAGGAGCGCTTCTGCGGTTCGCACCAACTCTACCTTCTCGATGGAAGTCCGCTGGCCCATAGCGATTGTCCCATGGCTACGGCAGTTCGGGCTGGAACGACCACGCGCAACGCCGAAGTCATCATGGCGCGGCCGGACGGCTCTCGCTTTACGGCCCTGGTCAGTATCCGAGCGTTGCGCGACCACTCCGGGATCATCCAGGGCGCCATCAACTGCTTTCAAGACATCACTGAACGAAAGCGGATCGAAGAAGAAATACGACAGAAAACGCAGGACCTGGAGGATTTCTTCGAGAACAGCGCGGTCGGTCTTCATATCGTCAGCGGTGAAGGCATCATCCTTCGCGCAAACAGAGCCGAATTAGCTCTGCTCGGGTATAGCCCAGAGGAGTACATTGGCCGTCACATCGCGGAGTTTCATGCCGACGCTCCCGTGATCGGCGACATCCTTCAGCGCCTTTCCTGCGGCCAGCCGCTCGAACGTTATCCCGCGCGGATGCGAGCGCGAGACGGCTCGGTGAAGCATGTGCTGATTACATCAAACAGCCGTTTTGTGGACGGCAAGTTCGTCAATACACGTTGCTTCACCGTCGACGTCACGGACTTGCAAGCCGCCAATGAGGCGCGTCAGGCCAGTGACGCACGACTTGCAGCGACGTACGAGGCTGCCATCGTCGGCATATCGGAGGCGGACGAGCGCGGGCGCTTCTTGCGGGTGAATGATGCTCTTTGCGGAATAACTGGCCGCTCGCGCGACGAACTGCTCGGGATGACTTTTCTCGACTACACCGATCCGGATGACCGGGCGAAGGACGCCGAACTCTATGCAGCTCAGGTGCGCGGCGAGGTCGAGAACTACAAGATCCGCAAGCGTGCGCTTCGGCCCGACGGCTCTGTGCGCCACCTCGATATCTCGAGTTCGACGGTGCGCGACCCGAGTGGTCGCTTTCTCTATGGCGTGCGTGTTGCCCAGGACGTCACCGCTACCAAACAGCTGGAGGATCGACTGCGTGAAGGCGAGCAGCGCATGCGCGATCTCCTTGAGGCTCTGCCCGCCGCGATCTACACCACTGATGCCGAGGGCCGGATCAACTTCTTCAATCGCGCCGCGGTCGAGATGGCGGGCAGAACCCCCCAGCCTGGCGATGAATGGTGCGTAACCTGGAAGCTTTATTGGCCCGACGGCTCGCCTCTGCCGCACGATGAATGTCCAATGGCGGTCGCGCTGCGTGAAAACCGCCCAGTTCGCGGAGCGGAGGCAATTGCCGAGCGTCCAGACGGCAAACGCGTGCCTTTCATTCCTTATCCGACGCCGCTGCGCGATGCGGAAGGAAACTTGATCGGCGCCATCAACATGCTCGTCGACATCAGTGAGCGCAAGCTCGCAGAGAATGCCCAGAAGGTGCTCATCGACGAACTGAACCACCGCGTCAAAAACACGCTTGCCACCGTGCAGTCCCTCGCGAGCCAGACTGCCCGCCATGCTGCCGATCTGCAGGAATTTCTGCCGACGTTCACAGGACGGCTGTTGGCCCTCTCGCGTGCGCATGACCTTCTGACGAGGCGAAATTGGCAAGATGCTCCTTTCGAGCAACTGGTTCATGATATCGTCGCGCCGGTCTCCGGCGGGCGGGTTGTCACAGGCGGGCCGAACGTCAATCTAGATGCCCGCACGGCACTAAGCGTCACCATGGTGCTCAACGAGCTTCTGACCAACGCGGCAAAATACGGCTCTCTGTCGGCCCCGGGGGGAGCGGTGTCGTTCACCTGGAGGGCTGTGGAGGGCGAACGGTCTCAATGCGGGTTAGAATGCGAATGGCGCGAACGCGGAGGCCCTCTGGTCGCGCCACCCAAGCGGCGTGGGTTCGGCACCCGGCTGATGGAGCGTTGCGTCGAACATGATCTCGCAGGCGAGTTCGACCTGGCATTCGAGCCGGAGGGTACGCGCTGTCGCATGAAGTTTCCCATTAGGGTCACGTCTACCAATGTCTGAGGTATCCGCCGCCAGGGTCCTCCTCGTCGAGGACGAGGGTTTGGTCGCCCTTATGATCGAAGACATGCTGGAGGAATTGGGTCTTAAAGTCGTTGCCTCTGCGGCTCAACTGAAAAAGGCATGCGAGTTAGCGACGACCGGCTCCTTTGATCTGGCGCTTCTGGATGTCAACTTGGCTGGAGAGTTTGTTTTCCCAGTGGCTCGCGTCTTACGCGAGCGAAGGATTCCCTTCCTCTTTAGCACGGGATATGGCGCACCGCCCCTCGAGGAGGAGTTCAGAGATGTCCCTGCTATCGGTAAGCCCTTCTCGCAGGACCAGTTGAGCGAAAAGCTGCAGACGCTTCTGTCGCGTTCGTAGCCTCCTCGGATCACAGACTTCGTTCTGCTGCTGACGGTGATCGCGCGTGGATCTTTGGAAAAGCCTATCTCCTTGGCGAAGCTCGCGCTCCGGGTCCGCGAGATGTTGGAGAACGGCGTTCGCCTAAGCAGCCATATCCGCTTCTAGCCCTGAGCTGAAAACTACTGAGCCGGTTTGGATGTCTGCTGTTAGCAGTTGACCGGACACGGGGCCGCACCTGCCCGACCGCCGCTTTTGACCCCGAGGCGAAATCGAGGATTCGCCGGTCTTCTGCTTTGCATCAACAAGCGGACCACTTACCAACGGACCGCCACCTACGGTCCGGCGCGCATCGCGATCCTGCCTCCATCGGCCACTCGGTCGCTGGGATGCAGAACGACCCGATCTTCCGCGGTGAGCCCAGAGAGGACCTCGGCCACTCGGCTGTTTCGGTGGCCGACGGTGATCGCGACGGTTTTGGCGCGGCCGTTCTCGTCGGTGAAAACGGCCCAGTGGTCGCCTTTCCGAAACAAAGCGCTCACCGGCACCGTCAGGGCGTCCGGAGCGCTCCAGGTGGTCACGTGGACGACGACCCGGTAGTCATGCCCAAGCGAGGCCCACGCCTCGGGCGGATCCGCGAAGTCGATGGTCACCCGAACCCGCTGTTCTTCAATGCCGAGGGCGGAGATTTTCAGGAATCCGGCCGGGTCGACGCGGACCACCTTCCCCTTGATGGTTTGGCCACCCCACCCGTCGATCCGGACGGGGGCGCCGACCTTGATCTGGACCGCATCGGTCGAGAGCAGGTCTGCCACAACCTCCAGATCAAGTGGGTTGCCGATGTCGACGAGGGGCGTCCCGGGAAGGACGGTCGCCTCGCTGTCCTGGGCGATCTTCAGCACTCGTCCGCTCGCCGGCGCGAGCACCCGGACGCAGCAAGTCGGCTCCGCAGAAGGCGCGGCGTTGGCCGGGTCCATCAATCGAGCGGCCAGGCTGGTTCGCACCGCGCGGCGCATCTCGACTTGGGCCTTGGCGCTCGCCAGATTGGCTTCGCTCGTCGCCACCTCGAATTTCGCTTTGTCGAAGGCCTGGGCCGAGGTCGACTGCGTCCGCAGCAGCGTTTGCGCCCTCTGGAACTCGGCCCGAGAGAACTCCAGCGCGGCCTCGATGCGCTTCACCTCGGCCTCCTGCTGCTGGATGGCTGCATCCGCAGCAAGAACCTCTGCCTGAAGCTGGTCGCGTGAGCGCACGTCGATGAAGCCCGGCAGCGTCGGCTGCATCAGGGCAATGACAGTCTGGTTGGCGACGACTTCGTCGCCGACGTGAAGCGAAGGTCCTTGGTCGCCGAGCGGATGCGAGATTCTCAGGACCTTTCCCGCGATCGGCGCTGAGACGGTGTAGACGTGACGCACACGGGTCTTGCCGTCGTCATCCGCCGTGACTTCGATCGGCCCCTTCCTGACGGTCGCGAGGTCAACCAGAGTAGGCCGCGGCCAGGCGAACCAGACCAGCCCTCCCGCGATCGCGGCCAGTGCCGCAGCGCCGATGATACGTTTAGTCCAGTTAGCCTGCATGGCTAGTCTCGCGTCTTGAGGACCGCGACGAGGTCCAGGTTGTCGATACGCTGGCGGATGACCGCGGCGGAGGCGATGGCCGCCAGCACTACGACGGACGTCGCGACCACGTAGGTCGAGTCCTCGACGACGAGGCGAACGCGCATCAGTTCGCCCGCGAGATTCGTCTTCATGACCCAAGCGAGCCCGTAGCCCACGAGCCAACCCGGCGGTTGCGCGACCAGCGTCAGGATTGTCAGCTCCAGCAGCAGGATCCGCAGGACCTCGCCGCGCGTGAAGCCCAGCACGCGCAGGCTGGCCAACTCCCGAGCCCGTTCGGAGAGCGAGATCCGGGCGTTGTTGTAGACGACGCCGAACGCGATTACCGCGGCCAGTCCGGTGTAGATGCTTGCCATCGTGGTGACGAGGAGCGCTACGGTCTTGCGGAAATTCGCCAAAGAGACGCGCTGCAACGCCACGCCGCCGACCGTCGGCATGGACTTCACGGCCGCGTAGAAGTCCTCCTTCCGATTCTCGTCGAGGCTGAGGTTCACGCTGTTCACGACGGGCGCCTCGCGCATGAGTCTGCGGAGCGCCTCGATGTCCATCATGCCCCGGATGCCGAAATAGTCCTCTACGGTTGCCACGATCGGCATGCTGACCGTGCGGCGGGCACCCTCCAGCAGATCGAGTTCTACCGTGTTGCCGGCCTGTACGCCGAGGATGTGACCGAGCATGGCGGAAATGGCGAGGCCCGTCCCGGGGAGTGCGACCGGCCGGAGGTCGGCGTCGATGATGCGCCGCAGATCGGCACCGGCGGGCCGGCCGCTGATCGTGATCGTGCGTTCGACGTTGCCATGGCGGATCCGCACGGGCACCTCACGGAACGGCTCGGCAGCGAGTACGCCCGGCAGCCGGTTCACCTGCTCCACGACGTTCTCGATCCGCTTCTCGGCGAAGCCGATGGTCACGTCCTGCCTGTCGGCGAGGAAGTATGTCACGTCGATCAGTTGCTCCATGGTGTCGCGCGTGAACAGCGAGACGACCAGGATGGCGGTCGCCAGCGCCATCCCAAGCGTCGTGAATGCTGCCCTGACCGGATGGCGGGCGATGTTCCGGATCATCATCAGCGTCGGTTGCGACATGACCTGGTCGAGCTGGATGCTCGCCGGCAGCAGCCGCCGATAGACCGGAGGCGCCGGCGGTTGCATGGCGACGGCCGGCGCCAGCTTGACCACTTCGCGCAGCGCCCGCAGCGCGCCGACGGCGGCGGCGGCGGAACTAAGGGCGCCGGCGGTGAGGTATAGATCCGGCGCCTTCGCGAACACCAGGAAGGGGAAGTGGAAGAAGTCGCCGAACAGCGCGGTGACGCGATATCCGAGCCACGTGCCGGCGACGCCGCCCAGGATGACCCCGATAACCACGATCAGTGCCACGAACTTAAAGTAGTGCAGCACGATGCTGCTGTCGGCGTAGCCCAGTGCCTTCAAGAGACCGATCTGCTCCCGTTCGAGCGCGACCAGGCGGGTCAGGGTGAGATTGACCAGGAAGGCGGCGACCAGCAGGAAGATCGGAGGCAGCGTACGGCTCATGTTGTTGAGCATGTCGAGCTCATGATCGAGCCAGGCGTGCGAGGTCTGGTCCTTCCGGCCGTGGGCCGCTTGGCCGCCGTAGGGATCGAGCAAGACGTCGAGCCGCGAGATCACCTCGCGCTCGGACGCACCGGGCTGCAGCTTGATCGATACCGCAGAGAAGGCGCCATCGAGATCGTAGACGCCGGCAAGCGCCTTCTCCGACATCCAGACGATTGCATAGCGGCGGTCATCCGGCATCAGGTCGCCTGGCCCGACGGTGTAGACGAACTCCGGGGACAGCGCGGTGCCGACGATGACGAGCTCGCGCTTCTTGCCGTTGAGTATGGCCGAGAACCGCGCCCCTTCCGAAAAGCCGTGAGCCCGGGCGAACGGCTCGTTGACGACGACCTCCTCGGCGCGCCCCGGCTCCGGAACCCGTCCGGAACGCACGTAGAGCCGATTGAGATGCGGCTCGCCGTTGTCGGGCAGCGAGACGAACTGTGCGCTGGCGGGCTCAGAGAACCCGGGAATGTCGAGTAGCGCCGGCTTGGCGATGCGGGCATCGACAGCGGCGACGCCTGGTATTTCGCCTATCCTGTAAGCGAGTGCCTTGGGGGCCCGCTTCGCCTGCGCGAACACGTCGGCGAAGCCGTAGCGTTCGTAGTACGCGATCCGGGTCTCCTCCAGAGATCGGTGCGAGCCGACAGCGAGCACCAGCGTAGCGACGCCGCCTCCGACGACGAGCGCGACGGCAAGGACCTGCGCCCAGAGCCGCCTGACGTCCCGGAACAGCTTGATGTCGAGCGCGCTCATGCCCTCACCAGGTGAGTTCGGCCGCTTCTCGGCGGGCCTCGTTCTTCCGGACGCGGGCGATCCGGCCGTCGGCGAAGAATAGCACCCTGTCCGCGACCTCTTGGATGCTAGCGTTGTGCGTGATGATGACAGTTGTGGTGCCGAGCTGCCGGTTGACCCCCAGCAGAGCTTCGATGACACGAATTCCGGTTTTCGAGTCCAGCGCCCCGGTCGGCTCGTCGCAGAGCAGCACCGCCGGACGCTTTGCGATCGCGCGGGCGATGGCGACGCGCTGCTGCTCGCCGCCGGAGAGCTGGGCGGGAAAGTGATGCATCCGCTCTTCGAGCCCGACCAGCGCGAGGGCCTCGTCAGGCCGCATCGGGTTCTTGGCGACCTCGGTGACGAGCGCGACGTTTTCGTAGGCCGTGAGGCTCGGCACCAGATTGTAGAACTGGAACACGAAGCCGACGTGATCGCGGCGATACTTCGTTAGCTCCCGATCCTCAAGGTCCGTCAGGTCCAGATCGCGAAAGAACAACCTGCCGCTGGTCGGTCGGTCGAGGCCGCCCATGATGTTGAGCAACGTCGTCTTGCCGCTGCCGGACGGGCCGAGCAGCACGACCACTTCCTTCTCGGCGATTTCGAGATCGACGTCGTTGAGCGCATGCACCCTCACCTCGCCGGAGACGTATGTTTTGGTCAATTCCTTCGCGGTGAACACGGCGTCGCTCATGGCTGCCCTTTCGAGAAGGGATTGTAGGCCGGATCCGCCGCTCCGGTATTGACGTAGGTCAGAGTCCCGGCCGCTCGTCCGGAGCAACGGCGGATTCACGGACGAGCGTCGCGATGCTCGCCGCCCAGACGAGCGCCATGGCGAGCAGCACCCACTTGAAATCGGAATGGATCATGAAGTTGACGGCGGCCATCAGCCCGATCGAGAGCCCGCCGGCGATTCCGGCGCCGGCCGCAGCGACCGGCCGATGGTCCCAGAGGGATGTCCACGCCAGCGTGAGCGCGAGCACTCCGGTGGCCGCCACGTAGCCGCCCATGACCCGAAACACGTGCGTGAGCCACGATGTCAGCCTCGGACCGATCGACTGCAGTTCCGCCGGGGTGAGGCTCATGTACCGGATGTCCTCGGGCAGCAACGCAGGCCGTAGGAATAGGAAGTAGATCCCGACGCCGATCAGCAGGACGCCGGAAGCCGCCAGGAGCATCGATGATGGACGCCAACGCCCCAACTCTCGCGCATCGTGGCCGCCCCGGATCAGCCGTGGTGAAGGCTGCTGCCCGAGGAGCCCGGACCGAGAATCCGGCTCAGGCGCGGAATGAAGCCCGGCACTTCCGCCGCGTACTTCGCGTAGGCTTCGCCGAACTCGGATCTGGTGTCTCGCTCCTCGTCCTTCGCAAGCTTCACGTACATGATCGTCAGCACCGGGAACATCGCCAGCGTGAGGATCGTCGGCCACTGCAAGAGGAAGCCGAACATAACCAGGACAAAGCCCACGTACTGCGGATGCCGCACGTAGCTGTATGGGCCGGTGGTCGCCAGGCTTCTGGTCTGCTGCGCGTCGTACAGAACGCGCCAGGCGGCTGAGATCAGGATGAAACCGGCGCCGATGAAGATAAAGCTCAGGATGTGGAACGGTCCGGCGTGCGGATTGGCCTTCCAGCCGAGCATCATCTCGAGCAGGTGACCGGCGTCATGGGAGAACCAGTCGACATTTGGGTAGTGCGACTGCAGCCAGCCGGACAGGAAGTAGATGGTGAGCGGGAAGCCGTACATCTCGACGAACAGCGCGACCAGAAAGGCGCTGAAGGCGCTGAAGGAGCGCCGGTCGCGGGAAGTCTGCGGCTTAAAGAAGCTGTAGGCGAACAGGATGAACACCGTCGAGTTGACGATGACGAGGCTCCAGAGGCCGTAAGCGGGCGCGATGTCGTGCATCACACGCTCCTTGGGTCGTTCGGCCGGCCGCCGCCGTGATGGTGCCCGTGTCCCCCGTGCATGAAGAAGTGCAGCAGCGGGCAAGCGAGCAGAGGCAGCCAGACCAGGAGTCCGAGGGCATGGGCTCGGTGCTCGGTGAACAGGAGCGCGCCGGCGATGGCGAGGAATCCCATCAGGACGAGGCCGGCCTTCGCTTTGGTGGACATGCCCTCCTCAGGGCGCTCTCGATACCCGGGATGATCCTGCACCGACATTGCCACGCTCCTATGGATGTAAGGAGACTACCGCCGCGGTTGTCATCATTGTTGAGGCACATCAAGTTTCCGGTAAACTCACTTATTTTGCATCCGCATACCCATCGGGCCGCCCTGCATCATCGGCATCATGCCCATCTGAGGCGCGAGCAGTTCGTCGGCGGCCGTCTTCTGCTCGTCAGAAAAGCTGGTCTCCCCATGTGAGCGGACATCCTCAGACCGCCCCGGCATGTCTCAAACGGGCCCGACCGTGCGGGTCGACGGATCCACCAGCATCACGCGCTCGGCTGAGTAGACATAGCGGTACTTGGTGAGCGAAGGCCCCCAATCGGCAGGCACCGCCTCGAGCTCGACTTCGCGCGGCACGGGCTGACCGACCACGATCTTCTCGCGGGTCTGCACGGGCCGACCTTGTGTTCGGTCACGTATGTGCGGATCTTCGTGCGGTATTCCGGTTCGATCTAGACGGCGGCGGCATGGCCGGTCCCGGTAGTGACGACAGTGGACTGCGCCATGGCGCCCGTCGATATCAGCGCGGCGGTGGCGCACGCCAGCATCAGCTTTTTCATCGAAATCTCCTGTCCGCAGGATGCGGCCTGCGAGAACACGCGAATGATGGCAAGGTTCCGGGATTGTGGTGGTGATTGCTACTTTTTCCCGGCGCTTGGACGAACGCGAAATGCGGTGCAACGGGGAATTCCGCCAAGGCCTCGACAGGCACGCCGGCACTGCGGCCGTCCAGTCGCGGTGGCTCGGCTGAGAGCGCGACAGCGGCGCGTCCGCCGGACCGGCCGGTAGAAAAGGAAAGCCGCCCATGGGCGGCCAGTTTTGGTATTGCCTGTTCTACTTATTCTTGAGGGCATCAGCGGCATCGCGCGCTGCGTCCTTCACATCTCCGGCGCGGAATGCGCGGATCCCTTTGCCTGGTCGATCTTGCCTTCTGCTTTCATGTCTTTGTTACCAATAAGCTTGCCTGCACCTTCTTTGATCGCGCCTTTTGCCTTGTCAGCAGCGCCCTTCACGTGTTCGCGGTCCATGATCGTATTCTCCTTTGCCGATCCGGACGACCAGCCAAGGAAAGCTTTGCGAACTCGTTCCTTCAAAGAGTCATGGCGTTACCAATTTCGCGGTCGCAGTTCTGAGACCTTGGCCGCTCCCAGTCCTCGCTGGCAGTGGCTGTCCCAGAACTTCTCCGTTCAAGGTCATTTGAGATTCTAGGAATAGTCACGACCAGCAATGCTATCGAGCCAAGGCTCCCTTGCTATTGACGTAATCCTCGACTGAGATCAGGCCCGGATCGACGGACGCGAAGGTTCCGGCGCGTGTTCATCGCTTCTGCAGCACCGCCGAGAGCACCGAACCGTCGTTCAAGATCGACAAGACCTCCCGAGAGGACAGATGGCCGGCCGCCTCCTCGAAAGTATCGCTCGCCTCGACTTTGGCGCGGCCGACGGCCAGGTTTGCGTCGATCGTGTCGGGTCGGGCGGCGCGAGGAGGCGGCAGCTGCGCGAGGTGGAAGGCTAGAAGCGCAGGGTCTTCGCGCAGCTCCACCAGTGCGGGCGCGATTGGTATATCCGCCGACGCGCTCAATTCATTCGCCCGCCCCAGCACCGCAGGCGGCTCTCCCTCCTCCGGTGTGGCGAACAGTCTGCCGAATGCGGGCTTGGCAGTCAGCGCGCCTATGGGAACGGCGAACAGCAACCCCACGATGACGGGCGACATCCAGAGCAGAAGGGGCAGCGAAACAGCATAGGCGCTTGCAGCCATCGCGACCCCGCACAAGGTCGGAACGCCATATTTCCGATAGAGCTCCCCGCGCTCCACAGTGCCGTCGTCGCGCCTTTGCGTCTGCCACCCCGCATCACGGCCGGCGAGGATCTCGATGACGGCGATCGACTGGAAGATCATCATCACGGGCGCCATCAAGGCCGAGACGACGATTTCTGCGAGAACTCCCGCCGAGGCTCGAAAAGCGCCGCCGAATTGACGCCGCACCGACCGCCGCGTCCAGAGGAGGATTAAGCTGAGCAGCTTCGGAAACAGCAACAGCCCCATGGTGGCGACGAACACCCAGATGGCGAGCACGGGATCCTGGGCCGGCCAGGTCGGAAACAACGAGAATCCTTTCGGGAAATACTCCGGACGCACGAAACGGGCCTGCAGCGAGATCAACATCCCCAGCAGCAGGAAAAGCAACCACAAAGGCGCAGTCAGATACGCACCGATGCCCACCATGAAATGCAGGCGCGAGACCCAATGGAGACCTCGCGCAGGCACCACGGCCAGATGCTGAAGATTGCCCTGACACCAGCGGCGGTCGCGCGCCGCGAAATCGAGCAGCGAGGGCGGCACCTCTTCGTAGCTTCCACCCAGCGTCGGCAGCATGTAAATGCCCCATCCAGCCCGCCGCATCAGCGCGGCCTCGACGAAATCATGACTAAGGATGTGCCCACCGAACGGTTTCCGACCCCGAAGCTGCGGCAGGGCGGCCGCTTCGGCGAATGCCTTCACCCGGATGATGGCGTTGTGTCCCCAGTAGTTGCCTTCCGAGCCGTGCCACCAGGCGACGCCGGCGGCGATCAGCGGTCCGTACAGGCGGCCCGCGAATTGCTGGACGCGGCTGAACAGACTTCGCGCATTGACGATCATAGGTAGCGTCTGGACGAGCCCGGCGGTCGGATTGGTCTCCATGGCGTGGACCAAGCGGACGATGCTGTCCCCGCTCATGAGACTGTCTGCATCTAGAACGATCATGAAGTCGTACACGCCTCCGAACCGCGTGATCCACTCGGAAATGTTGCCGGCTTTCCGCGCGGTGTTGTCGGCGCGGTGACGGTAGTACAGCCGAGCCGTTCCCACGGCTTGGCGCAGCGCCAGCAGCGCTTTTTCCTCGGCGACCCAGATGTCGGGATCGGTGCTGTCGCTCAGGATGAACCAGTCGAACAGCTCTGAGTGCGACGTTGTCTCCAAGGATTCGATGATCGCCCGGAGCCGGGCCGTCAAGCGGTGCGGGTCTTCGTTGTAGGTGGGAAGCAGCATGGCGGTGCGGCCGGATACGGCCGGTAGTTCCGCGTGAGGCCGGAAGGCGTGCCGGTCTGGACGATGGGCCAGCAGCACGAAGAAGCCTGCCACCGCGGACGCGAAGGAAAAGGCGACCCAAGCGAGCAGGACCAGGAAAAGGACAAGCAGCATGGCTTCGAGGACGGTGACGCCGCCGACCTCCAGCACGCGATACATCTCATAGCCACCGGCCGCGGTCAGCGCCGCCGTCGAGAGGAGAATGAGGCCGCGCCGCCAAGCCATGGTGGTGGCGACCGGCGCAGGAACTCGGTCCGACGCCCGGCTCTTTCCGAGATCGCCAGGAGCCATCGGAAGCGGAGATTCGCGCGGTAGCAGCCGCTGGGCCGCGATATCGCCGGCTATCGGCCGCGGTGCCGTGCTCAGGGTGCCCATCGGTAGACCCAGACTTCCGACAGCGGCTTGTCGCCTTCGGCCAGAAACGCGCGCAACTCGATCGGCTCCCCCTTCACTTGGCACTGGAAGCTCAGCCGCCAACCACCAGTGTAGGGATTGGGCTGCGTGACGATGTTCTTCACTTCGGACTTCTCCGCCGTCACCAGGCCCTTGATGACCGCAGGATCGACGCCCTTCAGGCTGTCGCCGACGAGGTCAAGGACGAAGAGGCGCGAGCCCTCGCCCCTCGCCCCGATCCCGCTTCGCGTGAACCTGGCAAGCGAGTGCGCCTTGGGACTGTCCGGCCCCCAATGCAGCCGATAGGTGTAGTTGTGCTCGCCCTTTGCCTGCAGCGGAGTCTTCGGCCGCCAGAATGCGGCGATATTGTCGTGGACCTCCTCCTTTGTCGGGATCTCGAACAGCATGACGCCGCCCTCGCCCCAATCTCCAATCGGCTCCATCCAGAGACTTGGGCGTTTTTCGAAGCTGGATTCGATGTCCTGATAGGCGAAGAAGTTTCTCTCCCGTTGCATCAAGCCGAAGCCGCGCGGATTGAGATCCTGAAAAGTGCTGATCTGGAGATCACGGGGATTGCTGAGCGGCCTCCACAGGCTTTCGGCCTTCCCGTTGAAGACCGCAAGCCCGTCGGAATCGTGGACAGATGGGCGGAAATCATCGATGTCGTTGCGGTCGTTGGGACCGTAGAAGAACATGCTGGTCATCGGCGCGAGCCCGGCCCGCTGCATCTCGACGCGCGGGTAGACCGACATCTCGACATCGAAGACAGTCGTGTCCCCGGGCCGAACGGTGAATCTGTAGCTCGCTGCGCAGCTCTTGCTGTCGAGCAAAGCATGGATCACCAACGAGGTCGCACCAGGCGCGGGCCGTTCGAGCCAGAAGACCTTGAAGAGCGGAAATTCCTCGCCCTTCGCTTCGCCCGTATCGATCGAGAGGCCCCGGGCGGAAAGCCCGTACGTCTGCCCTTTGGCGACGGCCCGGAGGTAGCTCGCGCCCAGGAAGACGCAGACCTCGTCGTAATAGTCGGCGCGGTTCATCGGCGCGTGTATGCGGAAGCCGGCAAAGCCGAGGTCGGCCTCATCGAACGCCGGCACCTTCTCGCCGAATGAAAAATCCGCCTTGCGGTACTTGAGTTCGGTTGCCTTTCCGTCCGCGACCTCGAAGATGGTCACCCTGTTTTTGTAGAAGAAGCCGCGGTGGAAGAACTGGGCTTCGAACGGAAGATTCTTGCCGCGCCAGAGTGCGCGCTCGGGCAGGTATCGGATCGAACGGTACTGATCGTATTCGAGGTCCTTCAAGCCGCTCGGCAGCTTCTCGTCCGGCGCCTCGTACGGTTTGCCCGCAAGCATACGGGCGAGATCCCTCACCGTGGAGGGACCGAACGCGCCCTCTGGAGGGCCAGCGGCGGCGAAACCAGTCCGCGAAGCGAGCAGCAATGCCGGCAACACCGCCGACCCTCGAACAAGCTGGCGTCGATTCACGTGCTCTCCTACTCGCTACTGGTGCCGCGGCCAAGCAACGACCGCCGCGCCCGCGAGTTCCACAGCTTGGCGATCGCCAGCCACGGCGCTCCGCTGCGATCAGACACCGCTCCATCCGGCTCGGGTATCGCGACGGCTGCCGCCGGAATGATCTTGACATACGGCGCCGCAGGCGCCGGCCCAGGGCGACAGGACGGAACGAATCCGGCTGCGGGCGTTGAGTCCGCATGTGCGCCGTGGCGTTGCGTCAGTCTCGTTCGGGAGTATCGCGCGTTGCCGGCGCCCGCAAAGCTGCTATTGCAGGTTACATCGAGCCGTGTGACCCCACGTTGCGCGAGAATCCGCCGCGTGGCGAGGGTTGGGTCTACGAAATCAAGGCGGACGGCTATCGCGCCCAACTGCATCTTGAAGATGGCGATGCCATGGTCTATTCGCGCACGGGGCTCGATTGGACCGAGCAGTTTTCTTCGATCGCAGCCGCGGCTCATAAGCTGAAGGCGAAGAGCGCGATCATCGACGGCGAGGCCGTCGTCTACGGCAGCGGCGGCCTGCCGGACTTCCAGCAGCTCCGTTGCGAACTCGGCCGAAAACGCAGCGAGCGTGTGCGCTATCATGCCTTCGATCTCCTGCACCTCGACGGGTACGATCTGCGCGGCGCGGCGTACGAAGATCGCAAGCGGTTGCTGCACGAGCTTCTGAAGGAGGCACCCGAGACCTTCATCTACGTCGAGGCTCTCGAAGCCGACGGAGACAAGGTCTTTGTGAAGGGTTGCGAGCTCGGCCTCGAAGGTCTGATCGCCAAACGGCTTGGCCAGCCTTACCGCTCGGGCCGCCAGGAGACCTGGATCAAGCTCAAATGCAAGAAAAGCGACACGTTTCCGATCGTCGCTTTCGTCGAGAAGCTCGGTGCTCACCCACGTAAGATCGCTTCCCTATACGTAGGCCGTCGCGAGAACGGCAAGCTGAACTACGCGGGCAAAGTCCGTACCGGCTACACGGAGGCAGCCGCGCGCGAACTGCGCGAGCAGCTGGATCCACTGATCCGACGCACATCACGGCTCGACGTCAAGGTCAAGAAGCCGAAGGCGACCTGGGTCGAACCAACGGTCGATGCCGAGGTGGAGTACGGCGCGCTGACTGACGACGGTTTGCTGCGTGAAGCCGTGTTCAAAGGACTTCGCGACGATCTGACAGTGCGGAAGGTGAAGGCGCCGCGCCTGGTGCCCTCCTCAGCCGGACGGCCGAAGGTAGGCGTGCCCAAAGAAAACATCCTGCAGCTTCTTCCCCACGCGGTCGTCCCTTCCAAGGAAGACCTTGCGGACTACTGGCAGCGGGTATGGAAGAGAGCGCTGCCGCATCTCAGCCTCCGGCCGCTCAAACTGGTTCGGCACGTGCACGGCACCACCTTCTACCACAAGGGGCCTCTTCCGAAGGATATTCCGGAAGTCGTCCACCAGCTTCGCATCCAGAAGCGCGAGGGCGGTCAAGGCACGCGCCTCTGGGTCGACAGCCTGGACGGGTTGCTCGGCCTCGTGCAGATCGGAGCCGTCGAGCTGCACCCGTGGAATTCGACGATCGAGGACATCGAGCAGGCGGACCGGATCGTCATCGACCTGGATCCCGGCGAGGGCGTAGAATGGGAGCAGGTGGCCGAGACCGCGCTCGAGCTTCGCGCTTTTATGCAGCGCCAGGGACTGGAGACTTGGCCGAAGCTGACCGGCGGCAAAGGCGCCCACCTGATGGCGCCGCTCGGGGTACCGATGCTGCACGATCAGGCTCATCGGACCGCCCGGCGACTGTGCACTGAATTCGCATCGCGCGACCCCGAACGCTACGTCCTTTCGGCGCAGGCAACCCGCAACGGGCGGATCTTCCTCGATTACTTGCGCAACGGACGCGGGACCACCGCCGTCGGCACCTATTCGCCGCGGGCGCGCCAAGCGTTTCCGATCGCTGCGCCCGTCACCTGGGCGCGCATAGAGAAAGGCGTGAGGCCGGACGCATTCACGATGGATAGCCCCTTTCCTGTGAAGCAGAGGAGGCTCCCATGACGGATGCGTTCGACCGTTGGATCGAGTGGACCAAGAAACCGCCCGGGCAAAGGACGGCCGGGCGAGCGCAAGATCAAGTCTCCGCTGGTGATTGGCGTAGGCGCCTCGCCCGCTGCGATGGACAGCATCGCGCGCTTCTTCGCGAAGCTGAACGTCGCGGACGACCAGGCTGTCGTGCTGGCGCTGCAGCATCACGAAGCCTTCGATGGGCCGCGGCTGCGCGAAATGGTCCAGGGATCCAACGGAAGCAAAGTCGCCGACATCCGCGACGGCCAGACAATCGAGGGCGGCACGGTCTATCTGTGCCAGCGGGCGATGATCACCACCATCCAGGGCGACCGGTTCGCGATCCGCAAGGCCGAGCAGGCGCCGGGCGAGCGGGCCACCATCGACAGCTTCCTGGTGTCGCTGGCGGAGGAGCGTGCCGAGCAATCGATCGGCGTGATCCTCGCCGGCACCGGCGGCGACGGCACGCTCGGCGTTGCCACGCTCAAGGACCATGGCGGTCTTGCGATCGCCGAAAAGCTCGCGAGCGAGGAAGCTGATCCTCTGCTCGACAGCAACATGCCCTCAGCCATCGCCGACTACATCCTGCCGCCGGAAGAGATTCCGGAGCACATCCACGTCTATGCAAGGCACCTGCGCCGCTTGGAGGAGAAGCAGGGGTTTGACGAGGTGCTGGCCGCGGCCGCGACCTCGTTGTCGCGCATTGCCGACATCCTGCGCAACAAGTCCGGCAACGACTTCCACGGCTATAAGCAGAACACCTTCCTGCGCCGCGTGCAGCGGCGCATGCAGGTGGTGCAGATCGACGACATCGCGGCCTATGTCGATTTCCTCAGGAACGATAAGGACGAAGTCCAGCACCTCTTCAACGACCTCCTGATCGGCGTCACCGAGTTCTTCCGCGACAAGCGCGAGTTCGAGGTGCTGGAGACCCAGGTCATTCCGCAGATCTTCGACGGCAAGGACCCGGGCCAGCAGGTCCGCGTCTGGGTGCTCGGCTGCGCCACCGGCGAAGAAGCGTATTCGATCGGCATTCTCCTGCGCGAGCACATGGCGCGGATGGATTCTGCGCCGCAGGTGCAGATCTTCGCAACCGACATCGACGGACGGGCGCTTGCGACCGCTCGTGTCGGCCGCTATCGCACCAACATCGAGGCCGACATGACGAGCGAGCGCCTTGCGCGCTGGTTCGTGCGAGAGGGCGATACCTATTGCGTGGTGAAGGAGCTGCGCGAGATGTGCATCTTCTCGCAGCACAACGTCATCAAGGACGCGCCGTTCTCCAAGCTCGACCTCGTCTCCTGCCGCAATCTGCTGATCTATCTTAATGCCGAGCTGCAGAACCGGGTAATCCCGCTGTTCCATTTCGCACTGCTGCCGGGGCGCTATCTGTTCCTCGGCAATTCCGAGAACGTAACGCGGCACCCGAAGTTGTTCGCGCCTGTCGACCGCCGCGCCCGCATCTTCAGGAAGCTGGAAACCGGCACGCGGCTGCCGCCGGAATTCCCCATCACCACGTCGGCCAGCAGGACCCCGGTCGAGCTGCCGCCGGTGCGCTCGTTCGGTCCCGACGTCGGACTGGAGCGCCGCGCCCAGCGCGTCGCGGAGCGTTATGCGCCGGCTTATGTCATCACCGACGACAATTTCCAGATCCTGCATTTTTCGGGGCGCACCGGCCGTTACATCGAGCCGACGGCAGGCACTGCCACGCTGGACCTGCTTCAGCTGGTGCACCGCGATCTCCGCCTGGAGCTACGCACCGCGCTCAGCCGCGCCGCGGAGACCAACGAGGCGGCGCATGCCGAGCAGGTGCAGCTTGGCGTGAACGGTCACCGCGTCCTGGTCGACATCACCGTGGAGCCGATCCAGGAGGGGGCCGGCCGCCATCGCAATTTCGTGGTCCTGTTCAAGGACGGCCCGTTGCGGGTGGTCGACACCAACCAGGGCAACAGCAATACGCTGGTGCGCACCGAGCATGTCGAGCGGCTCGAAAGCGAGCTGCGTGCTACGCGCGAGCGCCTGCAGGCGACCATCGAGGAGCTCGAAAGCACCAATGAGGAGCTGAAATCCTCCAACGAGGAATACCAGTCGCTCAACGAGGAGCTGCAGTCGGCCAATGAGGAACTGGAGACGTCGCGCGAGGAATTGCAGTCGGTCAACGAGGAGCTCACCACCGTCAACGGCGAATTGGCCCATCGTGTCCAGGAGCTGACGCGCGCCACGAGCGACCTCAAGAACTTCCTCGAAAGCACCCAGATCGCCACCGTCTTCCTCGACAACGATCTGCGCGTGATGAAATTCACCCCGGCCATCACCCAGATCCTGCATCTTGTCGAAACCGATACCGGCCGTCCCATTGCTCATATCAAGGCCCGGGTGCCCATCGAAGAACTCTACGAGGACGTCCGTCGGGTACTGCGCACACTCGCGAGTGTCGAGCGCGAGTTGAGCGCACCCGACAGCGGCACGCGCTATATCGTGCGCATCCTGCCTTACCGCAGCATCGACAATTTCATCGCCGGCGTCGTTATCACCTTTATCGATGTCACCGCGATCACTCGCGCCGAGGAGCGGCAGCGCATGCTGCTGGCCGAATTGCAGCATCGCGTCCGCAACACCCTCGGCGTGGTGCGCTCGATCGCCCGCCGCTCCGCCGAATCCGCCGCCACCGTCGAGGAATACGCCTCCCATCTCGACGGCAGACTCAATGCCTTCGCTCGCACTCAGGCGCTGGTCACGCGCGATCCCGAAGGCGGCGTCGATCTCGAATATCTGGTGGTCGAGGAGTTGCTCGCTTACAACGCGCGGGAAGGCGAGCAGATGCGGGTCTCCGGTCCCAAGGTACGCTTGCAGCCCAAGGCCGCCGAGACGTTCGCGCTCGCGATCCATGAGCTTGCGACCAATGCGATGAAATACGGAGTCCTCAGTCAATCGACCGGGCGCATCGAGGTTACCTGGCGCCTCGAAGAGAGCCGCGAGCCGGCGGAGCTGGTGTTCGAATGGCGCGAGCGCGGCGGGCCGCAGGTCAAGGCGCCCGCACGCAAGGGCTTGGGGACTGAACTTCTGGAGCGTACGCTGGCGTTCGAGTTCAAGGGGCAGACCGCGATCGCGTTCGATCCCTCCGGGCTGCACTGCACGATCGCCATACCCTTGAACAAGCGCACCTTCGACACTCCGGTGGTGGTTGGCTGATGCCATTATCGACGTCCGATCGCAGCCTCATGGAGCCGGTCATTCGCCGGCTCAACATGCTGAAGCCGCTGTCGGCGGAAGCGCGTGCATCGCTCGAATATGCGATGTTCGAAGGCCTCCAGCGCGCCGGAACGGGCGAAGACCTGATCTCCGAAGGCGATCCCGTCGACAGCGTCCGCGTGGTGCTGTCGGGATGGCTCTGCCGCTACAAGACGCTTGAGGACGGACGGCGCCAGATCGTCAATTTCATCTTTCCGGGCGAGAGCTGTGATGCGCACGCGTTTCTTCTTCGGGTGATGGACCACTCCATCGCGACGATGACGCCGGTGGTCTTCACCGAGATCAAGCGCCCGCGCTTCGAGAGTCTTGTCGGCGGTAACCCCACGCTGTCGGAAGCGTTCTTATGCGAAACGCTGGTCAACAACGCTCCAACGTGAATGGGCCATTAATCTCGGTCGCCGGGTTGCGCTGGAGCGCGTGGCGCATCTGTTCTGCGAAATCTTCGAGCGGCTTCGTCCAGTCGGGATAGTTGAGGGCAATTCCTGTGTCATGCCGATCACCCAGATGGATCTTGCCGATGCTACCGGTCTGTCAGTCGTTCATCTCAACCGAACCCTGCAAGAGCTGCGCGCATCAGGCCTGATCGTGCTGCGTGAGCGCGCGCTGACCATCCCTGACTTCAATGCGCTTAAGAATGCGGCCCTGTTTTCGCCGAGCTACCTCCAGCTCTATCGCCGCGGCTGACGAGCCATCAGCCTCCCCGGGTACCGGTGATCCGGCAGCAGCGCCACCGCTGGCGATACGCGTGGAGGCCAAGCCGAAGTACGTAGTGTCGTCGACGCGAAAGGCCTTCCCGTGGACCAACAGCCACCACATCGCTGCGGCCTCCGCAGGGGCGTGCAGAGGCTCAAGGACGCGACCCCGCCGGGCGTGCTCCTCGGTAGTTCGCGGTCCGCGGTCATTCCATCGGGTTCATGACCGATCCAGACAAACAGACTGACGGAAAGGTAGCCCAGCCGTCGCGCTTGAACGAGGCGCGTCGCATCATCGAGGAGTACATCGCAGACCTCTGCGAGATCATCATGAAGCTGCAGCAGAAGTTAAATTGACACTCCCGGAGGGGCGGCGGCTGGACTGCCCCGAGGGGCTGCACGGCCCATTGTCGACAATCTGGTTGGCAATATTTAACGGTTCCTCGGTAGGGGGCGGAACTCTTGGACTGAATGTTCACGCTTTGTGAAGCGCCCGGCGCCCCATATTGCTCCGCAGCGTGAACGCTGTTCTCGACCCAAAAATCAATGTACTGGCGTGTCGTCGTTAGCATGTGAAAGTTTCGGCCAGCGTCGAATTGAGCTAGAGTAACTATATGCAGGGCTGGGGGCAAGGCGGCGCCCGCACAGCGGTGCCAAGCCACGTTAGTTAAGGGGCCTGCTGTACATCCCGGCTTCACTGCTTCCATCCTCAGCGGCCTAATTCGATTTTAGCGGTGGCCTGTTTCGCCTTTGGAGCGCATAAACGGGGATGCCCGATTCGCACCACCGAACCTGCCACTGTGGAGCGGTCTATAGCCGAACCGAGGCGATGGCCTCAGGTCGGCAGATCGCCAGCTTTGAGTGCTCGGTTTGCGGTGCCACCATGGAATCGTGGAACACCGCTTGGGTGCCCACCTATAGATTGATTGCTGGCCCCGTGCGCCTTCCGCAACCCAGCTAGTTATTGCAACGCTTATCAATTCCGCGGATTAGCCACGGATGGCAGAGTCGTTCGGCACTTCATTCACTATCGTTGAGGTGACCTCGGACGACGCTCCGCAGCCAACGAAGCAGATGTGGCTCGCGTTAGCCAAGCCTAGTCAGGCATTGACGCTAGTCCTTGCTGCCGTTCCCGAAGGCTGGACTGCGGAAGTTGTGCCAGCGGTCCTCACAGAAAAGCAGCAGAGGATGTTCGAGGAACTCAACCTCGAACCTGGCGACGTTTACAGGATCGCTCCAAAGTAGGCCGCCTCAGTGGCGAGTGGCGTCTGCTGTTGGCCCGTGGCTGACCTTGGGCAAGAGCGTAACTATATCCGCTTCCGACAGATTAGCCGACCAAAGTAACGGTGCCTAACGCGGGCAGCCTTTGACCCAAAGCAGGCGTCATCCCTCGGGCAGCCCGGCCATACGCATGCCCTCGTAAGTGCGCTCTCGCGCCGCGAGATATGCCGGATGGCGACTCAAGACCATGGTTCGAAAGCGGCTGACGGTGAAGGTCGGATCGAGCGAGAGGCCTTCTTGCGCCGCGGTCCGTGCATTGTTCAATTCGCGTAGCTGGGCCAGCGCAGCGGCGAGAACGAAATGCGCCATGGAATAATTCCGGTTGGCTTCGAGACCTCGGCGTAACCAGGAGACCGCTTCCGCGTTAGCATTGAGCTGAAGCTTGGCGAAGCCGACCCACACCATCCAGCGGAAATGCGCCGGGATCACGAGGGGAAAGACGGAATGCCTCCTGGATATGGGATTCAGCTTCTGCGCCGCGGCCTAGGAAATACTTCGCAAAACCGATCAGAGCGTGAGCGTTGGCCAGGTTCCGATCGAGCGCCAGTGCCTGCTCGTATTCGCCAATAGCTTGGTCCGCCCGGTCCGTGATCATTTGGACGAAGCCCAAGCAGATATGGGCCACGGCATGGCTAGGCATGAGAGAAACAGCCTTAATCGACGCCGCCTCGGCCGCCGCAAGACGCGCGGCGCCGTCATCTGTCATAAAGGAGGCTGCGAGCGACGCGTCGACGGTCGCCATGCCCACCAGCGCACCGACGTCGTATGGGTGGAGCTCCAGTACTCGTTGGAAAAAGCCGCGCGCTCGGTCGAGATTTTCTCGCGTCGTGCCTTTGTTTAAGCAAGCACGTCCCAGGAAATTCAAGTCTATTGTGTCAGGATGCTGCATTCGCTCCGCACGTCGTGCCTCAACTGCAACAAGCTGCACGTTTAAAGTATTGGCCAGCCTCGATACAATTTCATGTTGCATTTCGAAAAGGTCGGCAACAGGCTTGTCGAACCGGTCGGCCCATAGATGACTCCCTGTTTGGGCGTCGATGAGCTGTACGCTCACTCTCAACAGCTTATTGGCCCGCTGCACAGATCCCTCCAGCACATAGCGGACATTCAACTCACGCCCGACCTGTTTGACGTCGAGGGCCTTGCCCTTGAAGGTGAACGCGGTATTGCGAGCGATCACGAAGAAGTCGTTGATGCGGGAGAGGTCTGCAGTCAGATTTTCTGTGACGCCATCCACGAAATAGTCCTGCTCCAAATCGCCGCCGAGATTGGTGAATGGCAACACGACGATGGAGAGACGCGGTGGTGAAGCCGGGCACGTTAGGTTCTCGCTGCCTTGCTCTAAAGGTGCAACCGGTCTTGTCGAGATTTCATCTCCTTCCTGAACCGAGCCCACGAAGCGGAAGCCCTTGCGCGGGAGCGTCTTTATCAGATGCTGTTTCTCACCAGTGTCGCCGATTGCGCTCCGAGCGGCGTTCATGCGGGTCGTCAGCGCGGCGTCGGAAACGATACGTCCGTTCCAAACGGCGTTGATAAGGTCGTCTTTGCTGACGACCCGCTCCCGGTTCCGGATCAGGTAATCAAGCAGATCGAACACCTTAGGTGTGACAACAATCACTTCCGTTGCGCGGTAAAGCTCGCGCCGATCGGAATCTAATGCGTAATCCTCAAAAAGATAACGCAAGTGGCCAATCCTTTTCGGCGGCACCACGCCCGCCAGGAGCGCGAAGAATAAGCTGCCGGTGAGGAAAATGTAAGCCAGCTGTTAAGCGCGCGAGCGGATGTGCTGGCAATTTTCGCTTGGTGAATCAGCCCAACTTGGACTCACTGCCATGAGCACGATCCACGCGACCACTGGGATCCGACCGGCAACTGGAAGGCGGCAGTATTACAGTCCCCTCGAAGCATATTGGGATGCGTTTCGTGAGTGGCGCAAACGCGAGAGGCTGCGAACCCAGCTATGCCGGCTGACGGACAGCGAGCTTATGGACATTGGTATCACGCGCGGTGAGATCGACTTCGTCACCTCGAACCCATCCATCGACCCAACCATCTTTCGTTCATCCTAGCTCGGCAATCGGCGATAGGCGTGCTCACTGTCACTACGATAGGCAGTCTGTTTGTATCCCGGCGAGATACCACTCGCGCCGTCTGGTCGCTGACGATTGCTTTTACGACGCAGCGCAAAGCCAAGAACTTGGATGTACGAACAAGTTTTCAGCAGAATTTCGATCGATGGTCAAACTCCTGGCGGTCATTGCAATCATCTTGGCAATCCTGGCGATGGCCCGGGGGCAGCAGAATCAATTTGTCCCACTGCCAACGGGGCCGCTGCCAGCGCCGCTTATTCCCTGAGTTCGCCGACGGTGCACACTTACCAATTGGTCGCTGGCGCACAGGTCGGCTCTTGGCCCGGAGCGGTCTGTGAGGCAGCGCAGAGCGCGTCTGCTCTGCCCCGAAGTCAGACGTCGACTTGTTCTGCTATCGCGAGGGCATCGTCGACCTCGATGCCGAGATATCGAACGGTGCTCTCGATCTTAGTATGCCTGGAAGCAGCTGTACGGCTCGCAGGTTGCCGGTTCGGCGATATATTAAGGTCGCCTTGGTCCGGCGAAGGGAATGCGTCCCGAACAGATGCGGGTCCAATCCGATGTCGGCGAGCCAGCGGGATAGGAGGCGGGCATACTGGCGGGTCGTCATATGTCCACTCAGCCGCCGGCCAGTGAACAGGTATTCTCCCGACCTCCTGCCTGCAACCCGCAGGTAATCGTCGATTACCTGCCGGGTCGATTCAGTCAGTTCGAATTTGACTGGCCGGCCAGCAGTTAATACCCGCAATAGGTAGGCCAGTGCCACGTCCGCTCGTGGCCCGCGCGACTGACTTGCCCTCAGCCCCACACGGTCCGCTTCCGACGGCTGAGCGGAAGGCCACCGTGGACACTTCGACGCCTGCCTTTGACCCCAAGCGGACATCGTTGCGTCGCGAGAGCCGCACTGCGCGGCGACAGTAGTGCCCCCAATGGTAGTCAATGCCATTCAAGCTGTGCCTCGCGCAGCTGCCATCTGTCGCGCCGCTTTCTCTTGTGCGAGAGCTGCTTCCAGCCGCGAGATGCTTCCCTGGAGTCGCTGGTTGTTTTCCAGGAGACGCTGGCTGGTCAGGAGGAGGATATGGTATCCGAATTGCTGATCACTCTGAAAATAGATTTCAAGCAACCTTTCATAGGTTATGGTCAGGACCTGGCCGTCTTCTATGCACTCGATCGTCGCGGTTCGCCGGTTATCGGGTGTGAGGAAGCCAAGTTCTCCCATGAAGCGCCCTGGCGGAAGCTCGACCCCGATTTCTATGACGAGAAACTTCCCGGTGGCGATGAGGAACATTTCCGTAGCGGAATCACCCTTCCTGAAGAGTATGTCGCCTCGGCGATATCTACGTTCGGTCATGAATGGTTTGAGCCATTCCATCGACCTGTCGCCCCGCGTCGCGTTACGTGCTTTCTTAACGAGCTTGAGCAGTTGACGGAGGCGAACGGCATTGACTGGCAACAGCAGCAGATAAAGCAGAAAGGTGGCGACGCTTCCGGAAAGCGCGCAAGAAATTGCGAAGAATGTACAGCCGACCATATTCGCGACCCGCAGCGGCACCATTCTCTGCATCAGCAAGGTAGCGACAAAGAATATGGCGCCAACCAAGGCGAACATGTTGGCGAGCGTGATATTAGCCAACACAATTTCAAACAGCCGATTAAACAGTGCGTCGTAGGTGATGTTGTCGGGATCAAGTCCCATTTGAACGAGGATCTTTGCGATCCTGAAATTGTCGGCCGCTGTATTAAGTATGCGGTCTAGAATTGTCGAAAAATCTGCATTGGAATTCATCGGATCACCCCTATGCAAACATTCGGTTTTGTGGGAATTCGCGGATACGTGATAGTCGAAGTCGGACAGCACAAGCGGTATTGATCCACGTTCAATATTACCCGGCGCGGTTGTTTTTGGTGATCACAGGCGCGTGGCCGGTAGCGTGTCAACGCTCAGACCGGTCGGGGCTCCGGGGGGCTTCGTCCCGCGATACATAAAGCCGTTCCTAGCCCGTAGCCGAATTCCTTTGAGCCGCCGAGAAGGCCATTCTCAGGGAAGGAGCCCGACCTGACGAACTGAGCGGCCGGACCGCCGCTTGTGAACCAGAGCAGAAGTCGGCCTCCACATAGATCAATTATCGAACCAACACCTAATCGGCTCGGTTCCTACAATTAGCTCGGACAGCGCGGATGGAAAGGAGCGCTGAAATGCAAGCTCTCTTTGGCACTTCCGTTCAAGCAAGTACGCAAAGGATATCGCTAAGATGATCGATGCAACGCCGGCAAAGAAAGGCCGCCGTTCGCCGCTCATGGAGCACTCCGTAGCAGGAGGGTTGGCAATCAATCCCACGGCCTTGGTTTAAATTCACCGCTTTCATACTGCCCCCGGGCGGCCTCGTCAGATGTGAATTGGTTCACGTCCCGCCAAATGTTTTGGCTCGCCTGTTCGCTCAACCTGAGCGGTCCCCCTCTGCGACGGCCGCAAGTGGCCCATCGCTGCCGCATGCCACGGCCAAGGATATGTCGGCTGTCGGGGATAGATCGGACCTAACCTAAGCGGGCCCAAACCGTCGCGATTGACCCAAAGCCGACATTCGTCACATGCAGCTTGGCAAAGTGTTAGGTAACGAGAGTGTAGCGCTTGCTTGTGACTTGAAAGCGGTCGTACTGTGCCAAAATCCATTAAAATTCTGCTTATTGTCTTGTCGGTGGTGGCGGCTGTTCCGGCCGGACTTTTCGCAGCGCTCTGGATTTGGTTTTCCTACGAGACGGCTAAGGTTGATCGATTTTATCACGACAATCGCTTGTTTGGTGCGATGCGGGAAGTCGAGAAACAAAGCACAAACGACTCCGCATCCGCACGCGACGCAATGTTGAAAATGATACCTCTCGGCACAGGTAAGGGTACAGTCATCGCGTTTCTTCGCAACGAGGGACTGGGATGTCGGGCTAAGGCCGAGCCAGTCACGAACATCGAACCACAAAAGCGCCTACTCGAAGGTCACGTAACCGCCGATAGTCTGACAAAGAAGGAATGGTTGGAGTGTCAGGCAATGACTCCTAACGTCATGGGCTACAAGCAATGGATCGTAAGCTTGGAATTTGACGCCGAGAAGCATTTGAGTGATGCACGTGTCGCGATCTGGAACATATTCTTGTAGTAGCAAATCGATCCGCTCCGACCTTTCCTACTTCCGCTTACGGCCCATAGCTGACCAACACGGCGTTGCCCGTTGAGGGCCGCTTTTGACTCCTTTCAGACGTTTGTCGGATTCGGTTTCGTGCCGCGTTAACACAACCCGGTTATACGAGCCACCACGCTCCGAACGGAGGCCTTTCTTGCGAGGCAGTGACCTAATGAAACGCATTTTTACGTTTCTCATAGTCGGGCCGCTGCTTATGGGCGGCGTGCTCGACTTTCTGTTTGGGTCGACGAGTGCTCTTGGTTGGTTGGTTGGGCTTCCGTTCTTGAGCGTTTTGGTTGCGTTTCCAAGTGCGGTTGTCGATTACTCTTGGGAGGGCGACGCTGCTCTCGTTACAGCGTCCGGCATTGTTGGATCGTCTCTGGCGGGCTTCTCTTCCCAAAGCCATCTATTTTTGATCGCCGCTGCTGGAGGTGTCTCGATGGCGTTCTGTTCTTGGATGACCAATCAGAGCTGGTCCCCAGAACACAGGGCGTGATCAGGGCCGCATCCTTAGCGTTCACTTCCGCTTGTGGCCCATTTGAGACCCTCCACTGCACGCTGAGAGTGTCCGCTGGGCGCGGCCGACCGGAAGTTAAAGCCGCAGGATGACGCGCTTGCCCAAAGCGGCCCCAGCGCTGACCTATTTCGCATTCGTAGCGGGCCCAGTACAGCTCTATAAATCAGCAGATTGGGCCCGACGCGTTCGAACTAAATCGAACCGTTCTTCGTGACGTGCAAGCGACGAACGTAATACCCTTGTCGCTGAACGGTTGACCTAATCTCGTCGCTTACTTTGAGAATTCTTTTTCTGCTCTTGCGCCACTTATTTGCAGAGTAAGCCCCGGGTATCGCGGACCCTGTGTTTAGAACGAGCAAATCTCGCTTCCCATTGCGATAGACATCAAACACTTTTCGCCCCCGCTGCGATTGTCAAAGCAAATACGAAATATGTTTCGGTCATTCTGATCGATCAGCTTACAACTCCGAACGGCTGTGCGGGTTGCAAATGGGCAACGTTCCGCGACTTTTGCTTGAAAACCTGCCAAACGGCGAACGCCGTCGAAGGTCCTTATGATTGTGGTCCCGGGAGGCGAGCGTTTTGCGAATGTTCTAAAACGGACGATTGGTGTTCCTTGAGGGGAGTGCCATGAAAGATATGGAAACTTCCATCTGAAGCACGCCATTGTAGCGCTCGTCGACATTGGCTGGGGGCGTTAATTGTGGATTAAATATTATCTAAGCCGCGCGGACCTCTCGGAGGGTGGAAATGTCAGAACAAGATGACGATCGGCGGGAATTTCTGAAGACCTGCGGCAAGTTCGCCGTTGTACCCCCCTACCATCACAGCATTGCTGTCGACGTCCCTGACTAGCACAGCCATCGCCAGCTCCGGAGGCCGGATGGTCCAACGGCAATAACGGTTATGGCAGTGGCGGCGGCGACGGCAGCCCCAACGGCAAAGAAGATAAGGATCGCTGAGACGCAGCGGGACGGCAAGCTGGGCGCTTTGCCGATTGCGAAGTTTTCCCGATCCCCTACCGGACTGAATGTTTTGAGATTCAAGCGCAGCTTTTACCAGCTCCCCCGCCTTACCAATCAGGTCATCCAACCACCCGCCGATATCAGCGGCAGTCGACTTGAACTGTGCAGCTAGTTGCGCAGAGGACTGTTTCCACGCTCGGTCGAATGCAGCAGCCTTGGCGAGTGTGGCACCAGCGATCACGGCGCCAGCCGCTTCCGCTCCCTGCGCGATATCCTCAAACGACTTGCTTCCGTTCCGAAGAGCCTCAACCCAACTCTCGGAGAGCCCGAGCATTTGAGCCGCCTTCGTCTTCTCGGGCATCGAACCGAATTTGTTGATCAGATCGCCGGCAATAACAGAAGCTGGCTCAGACTGATAACCTGGCCGTTGCGGTCCTTGTACTTGATGTTGTTGGCATCAAGCAGCTTCGTCAGCGAGTTTTCATTTTCCTTGGCGTCGGCCAGCAGTGAGGCGAACTTGCGCAGATAGGTAACAGACTCCTGCGAAGAAACACCGCCCTGCCCTGCAGCAAATTGGATCTGCTGGAAGCGCTTCGCAGTGAGGCCGGTAAATTCGGCGTTCTTCTGCAGGTCAGCAAGTTCGCTATTGACCTTGGTAAGCGCAGCAAGGAGCCCGCCAACCAAGCCGGTAACGCCGGCAGCGGCAACGCCGAGAGTCGCGAACCCACCCGCCGTTGAGTTTAGCAAACGACTGCTCAATGCGGTCAATCGCATCATCCGCCATGTCGCCAGCTTGATTCAGATCACTTTGGAATTGGTCCAGCTTCGCGCCGAGTTGAACTACCAAGTCGTTTGCCATTGGTTTCCTATTGGTGAATGCGCGCTACGTAACGTCGCGCGGGTTTTCGTATCGCGACTGGTGTGTTAGACCGCGCTCCTCACCATTGAAGGAGCGCGTTTTGGCTAAGAAGACCAAGAAGACTGTTCGCCGTGAGTGGACCAAGGAAGACATCAAAGAATTGAAGGCACACTCGAAGGCGCGGACGCCGGTTGTAAAAATTGCTAAGATGACTAAGCGAACTGAAGGCGCACTACGTCAGAAGGCGATTGTCCTGGGGATCGCGCTAGGGCATCAGAGGTGATATGAGGGAGCTAATAAGCTCCACTTCTTACGAAGGTCGCGCCTCGCGCGTTCTACCGCATACGTCGACCGCAAATGCACCTCTGCGGCTTTCTCAAAGGAACATCAGGGGGGGCTAATGCTTGAATCGACGCCGGCTCGTCCCCGGAGCCGGCGGAGCGGCCCCGGCCCATAACCCCAGCCCCCTGCCAGCCGGGGCCGTCTCTCCGCACCGAGTGGTAGTATCGGAGTAAGCGTATGCGTCAGTCGCCCTCGATTGTCCCCCTGGATCGGCTAGACCGCGACATCTATTTGGTTCTGGAAGACTTCGGCGCACATGCCGGCTGCGCGTGGCGCGAGACCGACGAGCAAGACACCGATCGTGACACCGTCATTCGCGATCTGCTCTCCGGCCAATACGCCTATCCCGTCCGAATTGTCGCGTTGAACGCCATCGAGGGTTGGTCCCGCGATGCCACCGGGAACATTGCAGATGCGTTGGCCGAACGTGCTGCTCGGGAACGGTTGGACCTGACGCCAGCGCTTGAAGCCTTCGTTCAAGCTAACGCGAGCCGCCCTTTTACACTGCAGCTCGCATTGCCGTTGCGCGGCGCCGCTTGAGCCGGATCAGCGGATTCGCAGGTTCTCCGCGGAGTCCTTGCCGCGATTGTTCACGACGTCAAAGCTGACTTTTGCGCCCTCGGCGAGAGAGGTAAATCCAGCCTTCTCGACTGCCGAGATGTGAACAAAGACGTCCTTGCCGCCAGAATCCGGCTGAATGAACCCATATCCCTTTGTCGGGTTGAACCACTTAACTGTCCCCATAGCCACTTTGAATTCTCCATTTTCTAAAAAGCAAAGCTAGTGCCTGAATTTCGACAAAAGAAAGGCTGGTCCAGCCCGCCTTCACGCGGGGGCGCCGCCAACGACCTCGTCCGGCCAACGCTTCAGCAGCTAGATCCGGATCTCGTCAGCATCGACCTGCGTGTGTTGCGCGAAGCCTGACCAGCCCGCCGATCGTCACGCTACCGAACGTTCCTGCATTGGGGCGGCTACGCCAGCGCGGGCATCCTCAACTAAGATCGACACCGCGATCGGAGCGTTCGGAATAGTTTGAGGTGCGCCTTCGAGATGAACACCGCCAGGAGTCATTCGGTGAAACGCGCGCACCGCGTCCGCCGCTTCGTGCAAGGTGACGTCGGACGCCAACGCAATCACGAGATCGATTACTTGGTCTTCGTCCAGATCTGGTGCAGCGGTCCGTAGGCCTGTCGGCAGGAGGCCGTTTTCCTGCAATCGTCTGCTAACGCCGCCGCTGCGACTGCGAGGGAATTGTAGGTGACGCTCGACAACGTCGAGCACGGTGGTGTGTTTGGCCATAGCGGGCCGCTCTCCTTTCAGAAATAAGAGATCGCGCTTGCGACTAGGTGATTTAAAAAGGAGCCGCCAAGCGGCTCACGGCACTGGGCCGGAAAAATGGGCGACGCCGGTAGTGGGCCGGCGCGCCAAAATCTGCACGTCACGTCGGGATCAACATCCCTTCATGTCAATACGGTCCCACTTGAAGGCAGGGACGCGCGTCGACGAAAAAGCAGGCTGCTAGTTCAGAAACTTCACAGCGATATGGCGCGCATCCCGCCATACAACCGAGCAATCAATATCCAAGCCAGTACTTGGAACGCGCAGGCCGAAAGCCGCGGGCACGAAAGGCGCGTTATCGATCTGGACTATGGCAGAGCAATTCGTGAGGTGGCGGACCTTGCACCGCAGAGGACTGCCGTCGACCAAGATCTGCGCAGCATAGACATTACGTCGCCGCTCGTTCGCCACGTCTCGCCGTCCCCCGCTTATAACGCGGGGTGATGTTGATCGGCGATTCCAGTCTCAAATGAGGCTGGACCATGGTTTCATTGTTAGGCTGCCAGCTTTTTCTCCATCGAAGCCAACGCAGCCAAAGCATTGTCTTGAGCGCGCACAGCCCTCCTCTCCCCAGCCGTGCCATCGCCCCAGCCGTTCGCGGCGCCAATCTCGCGCGCGGTCCGACCGTCTAAGCTGGCTTCCAATACCCCGAGATGATCGCCGAGCGCAGCGGCAATGTGTGGCGGTCTAGCGTGGAAATAAGGGCGTCCTCCGGGCCACAAGCCGGTCCATCGAAGCTGCCCTTGGTCGCGGTATTGTTGCGGTGCTGCCGATATCCCAGAAAACTCTGCGCCGCGAGCAATAACCGTCTGACAGCGTTCAGCGAGCGCAAGCCCAGTGTTGTTTCGAGCCGCGGCGAACGGGGCGCGAGAGCCCAGACCAGCACGGTCTATCTCAACTCTGCGATTATCATTACACGCACACAGGGCCTGCGCCCAATGGGCCGCCCGAAACCGGCTGTAATCCTCGCCTTCGGAGCCGCGCTCCACATAACCTGATCGCTCCGTAAAACCGCCCGGTTTCTTTGGCGAGGTGTGCAGCCGATGTCGGCAGCGTCGTCCCACCCTTAGGCCCGTCCTTCAGATACCTATCGGCAATCTTCGTGATATGTTCACCGGAGGCGCGCCGTGATTGGTCTCTGGTTCATCGGCTCTGTTCTGCTGCTGATTGCGGCCGCTGTGCTTGGCCTCCTGGCGATCGTCGTGAAAGGTCAGCAACACGATCCTGGGATCGAATAGCGCGTTCTCCACTCCCGCGACCGGAACGACGCGCGCTCATTATTGATGCCGCAAAAAAAGGCCCTAGCACAACCCGCCGGCGCCGTTGGAGGCCTCGACAGTAATGGGGTGGTGCCGAGGTCCCCTAAGCTCTAGGAAAATTCGGCAATCGGGTCTGTATCCCTTTGGACATAAGCGGCGCCCTTGATCGCGCTCTCTTTGCTTTTCCACACCCACGATGGGAAGTAGGTCACGGATCTTCCGAGCCCCTACAAATCGATAATTTGCGAGCTACTTACGATGCCGCTTTGATGACGGCATGCCTCGCCGTGTCCGACGCCACACGCCCACGCACGCTGACGGTCGCCCGCTGAAGATCACGTTCCGCGAGATGCGAGAAATGGGCTTGAGCGGCGTCCTGGTCTACTGCCATTGCGGGCACCACGTTGCGATCAATGCGGACAGTTGGCCCGATGAAATCCGGCTGTCAGATCTCGAGCCGCGGTTCGTGTGCCAGGGCTGCGGTGCTCGCGGCGCCGACATTCGCCCCGACTTTGATCGTGGTGATGGACGACTTGCCATCGTGGGCTACCGGACTATCGATCAACTGAGATCGAAATCAGAGGTGCAAACCGATAATAAAACGGATGGCGAAGAAGGAGCCAACGGCGACGACTGCCGTCGCACTAAGCGCGAAAAGGACTCTCCAAGTCTCGTCCAACCGACGCCTCGTACAGATAAAACTCCCGTAGCGGCCCCAGCATCAGGCCGGGGGGCATGATGATGCTGGGGCCTCCGGACAGGCTCCTGCCTCGTGGGATTGAGGCCGTCACCGCCAACATAAGCACATCTCCGACCTGCTGTTCCTTCCATTTCCCAACATTCCCGGAGTGTGTCCAAACTCCTACAGCTCTGCCGGGAAACAGAAAAGGCGCAGAAGCCGCTCTGGCACGACCCCTGCGGCCTATGCCGCGACGTTCCGCACGATCGGCGCGGCACGTCTTCTTACTAGCATAACCGGCAGCCGGTTTGCTGTGGCCGGCCGTTTTGGTAATTGGGCTTGTGGCCAACAAAAACGGCGGCCCCAGCAGGGGCAACTGCCGGGGCCGATGGGGATTGCTCCGGCTCAAGGGCTGGGTTGGGAGACCGAAGCAAAGGCATAATCCGCGGGATTGCCACTTGTTCCCGACCGGAAAGCGCGGGGCGAAATCTATCTTCGGTGGCATGCGTATGGCGTACGAGCTCTGCCTTGCTACCGCCGCCAAGCAGGTCCCGCCCGGGCCGGATTGGATCCACGAAAGTAAAGCACGACGGCTACCGGATGCTGGTCATCCGGGAGGATACCCGAATGCGCCTGCTTTCCCGCAACGGCACCGACTGGACCAAAAGCTACCCCTGGATTGCCGAAGCGGCGCTGAAGAACCGGCAGAAGCGCTTTGTGATCGATGGCGAGGCCGTCATTCTTGGGGTGGACGGCATCAGCGACTTCAACGCGCTGCACAGCCGGCAATTCGACCACGAGGTGCAGCTCTATGCCTTCAATGGGCGGCGGCGACGACTTGCGCTCCTTGCCCCTCCACCTGCGCAAAGCAAATCTGCAGCAGCTGCTAGCGCGCCGACCAGACGGGATCAGCGTGGCACCGTTCGAACGAGGCGAGATCGGGCCTGACCTATTCCGCGCTGCTTGCCGCATGGGCCTTGAGGGGCTGGTTTCGAAGCACCGCGATCGGCCGCACCGAGGGGGTCGGCAGAAGCATACGCGAGCGGAAAGATGTCGCCGCTGTTGCTCGCAGGGCCGGCAGCGGAGCAACGAAAGGAGCGACCGAAGCCGCTCGTCCCGTGTTGACCGATCTTACGCTGTGCGCCCAACGTGCCGTGCCGCCAATCTCTCGCAGCATCCCGGCCAAGGTCAGGCAGTTAAGTCCAAAAATGCGAAAGCGTCATTGTCCGCTTCGGTTCAAGCTGCGAAAAACTCAGGCTGAGCAATCAGGTCAGCTCTAATGTAATGCCGGACTTTCGTCCGCCGATGCTCAATTCGCAGAAGGGCCAGAAGGCGGCACCTCTGCCACCGAAGGGCGCGCTCACATTTTTGATCAAGGCGGGAATGAGAACTGCCTTGTGGTCGAGCTCCGCGATGAAAGAGGCTGCGCGTTCTGAACGGGCGGGGGCGACAGCGCTGGGTTGAGCTTGCGTCGGGCGGGCTCGATCTCGCCCGTTTGCTGAGCGAGACCACGCCCTGCTCCGCTAGCCGGCGGCCTTAGACCGGCCCCGTTGCCGCGATTCGCTCATTGGCTTCCGAGGGAGCACACTACTGTTGGGCCGTAGCTCGATTGAGCTTCCGGTTTCCGTTGGCTTGCTTCAGAAACGTCACGCCGGCCTCCGTACCGTTCACCCAGGCCACCTCACATCGCCCGTAAGCCAATCCGGTCGCGGAAAGCACGAGAAAGAACTCTTTCAGAGGCAGACCGTGATCTGAGGCGTCAACAATGAGCCTCGCCCCCGTATCAGACACGTCTTTGACAGTGCAGGCCCGCTGCCAAGAACCGTCAAACGCCATAATGTTGGCGGTAAAGGGACGGGCGAATTCGATTCGCCGTGCTCCTCGTTTGTTCGGCTTCACTCTGTCGTCCTCTGCAGGCTGGCCAGAGATGGAGCGAGGCGCGGCGCATCGGCAGCGCGACTGGCGGTAGTCGAACTGACCACTGTGCAGTTCCTGCCTCGCTTCTTGGCATGGTAAAGAGCGATGTCAGCGTCGCTGAGTAATGTGAATTCATCGGACGTGGCGTGGTTTTTTTGCGCCACGCCGACGCTAACAGCCACGCGAGAAGTTGGTGACCGAGGGTGACGAATCTTCAGACGCTGAACCAACAGTCGAATGGCATCGGCGACCCTCGCTGCTTTCTCCTCAGTGCCCCCTGGGAGTATTACTGCGAACTCCTCCCCACCATAACGCGCCGAGAAGCCTCTCGTATTCGCCGTTGCGCGGCCAATCACTTCAGCAACCTGTTGCAGGCATGCATCACTCGCTGGATGGCCCAAACCGTCGTTGAATTCCTTGAAGTGGTCGATGTCGATAAGGAGAACCGAGACAACATCATGCGCAGCGTAGGCATCTCGCAAAAATGCATCGAAGCTGCGCCGGTTTGCCAGTTTGGTTAGCCCGTCCGTCATTGCGAGCTGGGCCAACTTCAAGTTCGCCTTGGACAATTCGTCTTCCATCTCCTTCTGCTTCGTGACATCCCCGAGGACGCCCACAATCTCCGCATCGGCCGAAGAGAAACGCTCAGCGATCTTGAAGTGGGCCTCTAACCACACGATAGAACCAGTCGCGCGCCGCATCCGGAAGCGCACGGACGGAGAGGCCGCCTCCTCCTTCAATTGCTTACTCGCATCGATCACTCTATCACGATCATCTTCGTGGACGACATCGAGGCACAATCTGCAGAGAAAGGCATCTTCACAAGTATCCAGCACGGTAACCACGGAAGGCGACACGTAGCGAACGTTCCCTTTTTATCCATAACGATCACGATGTCGGCGATGTTGTCCTCGAGGAGCCGGAAGCGATCCTCTCGTTCTTGCAAGGAGCGTTCGACCCTCGCACCGAACCGTAATTGGGCGTTCAGCAGGCATGCAACTCCAACGACCACTGCCAAAAGTATCCCAGCAATCAGAGCGTCGGAGGCAAGATCAGTGCGCCAGCTCTCCAAAACTTCAGCCTCCGACTTGGCCACGGTGACGACCAAAGGGTGGTTTGAAGTCTGCTCGTAACCGACGTACTTGATCAGACCATCGAACGGAGATGTGATCTGTAGAACCCGGAGGCGCTTTCGCCTATGCGTTGCTGGAAGAGAGACGTATCGCCAATTGTTCGGACACTCTTAGCCGCCGGCCAGCCAACGGTGCTTGCATCCAGTGGTAATTCATTTCGCGCTGTGGTTGGATTTTTATTCGCGCAGCAGCGATCTTAGTTGTTTGACGAAGTTTTGCTGAAACAGAAGGCTGCTATGCTAATTTTAGGTAACTAGCCCTGTTCCGTTTTTGCACCGATAAGCAAGTTAGCTGATCATCCTTTGAAGTTTGACGCAGCCTGTGGATGGGCTCACATCGGGCAGCATCGCTGGGGCTTAGAAACTCGGAATATCTCATAGCGATACTCAAACGATGGGGGCCCCATGCCCGCCATATTCAACCTGCTCTATCGCGAATACTGCCGCGCCCGCCTCGCTGAAATGCGGAAACAGCTTCTGATTGCCAGACAAAGTCCTGAAGGC
>NZ_KB902801.1:0-79176 GCF_000379585.1 Bradyrhizobium sp. WSM2793
GCGATCGCTCAGGGCCTCGAGACCGTACTCCTTATAGCGATCGAAGATCTTGTAGCCGGTCTTGCGCGATATGCCGAACTCGCGGCAGACCTCGGACATGGCTTCTCCTTCCAGAAGCCGGGCGACAAAGCGAAGGCGTTCTTCCATGACCGAACTCGCTCTCCACGGCATCGCCACCTCCCGCAGAACAAAAGCGGAAAGTGTAACCCATGTGTCCGGTACGTTCTGTCACCTATGTCTCGGGCCGCTCAGCAGAATCAATCCAGGTCTGGGCGTTCTTTCAGCTGAAAGCGCTCGTGTGACCGGCGCGAAAGCCCGGCGCAAGGATCGACGCGGCCGTTCAGCTCGATTCGCACCATCTTATATGTCTTATATGTGTGGGTATGCGTGTTGGTCCGCGCCTAGCGGTGGAACCGCCAGATCCGCCAATGCGAGGGCGAAATCAGCACCGCCTCGCCGGCCCAGACATTGTACCAGACGCCGGACCTGCGCCGGCACGGAAACGACCAGGGCAGAATCCCAGTCTTGTGCGGACGTCCGAGTTCCAGATCGCACTCATCGGGAGCGATCTGAATCGGCAGCCATCGTCCATTGGTATCGGGCTCGCTCATGCCGCACGGGTCTTATGTGGCGGCACGACGAAGAAACTTGATTCAGCGCAACCAGGCCCACCCGTGCGAACACGGGTGCGGATGCGATTCTCGGTTCAGTGCGTGGAGACCCACGCCCTCGCCTCGCGCTGTGCGGCCGAGATCTCGGCATCCGACATCTGCCCGGCGACTTCCTGGCGCAGCGTCACGGCGTCCTTGCGGCCCTTCAGGGCGGCGAGGTTGAACCATTTGTGCGCGGCGACGAGATCGACGAGCCCGGAACGGCCGCTCGCCCAATAGATCCCGCGCTCGAACAGCACGTCCGACAGCGCGGTCGCGTCGATCGGCGTTGCCGTCTCCAGATCGAAAGTACCCTGAAACATAACGCATCCCCTTTTTTTCTTGTGCCTTGCTCCCCCGAGCGCGGCTCCCGTCCAACTCTGATGTGCATGACCCTTGCTGGGACCGCGCACTGTTCAACTCATCCCTTGGGCTTCTTGCCCAACGCCGTTTGCCGGCTTGTTGGAGGCGATGATGGCGGGCAAATTTGAATGGCAGTTTAAGTATCGCGATGAAGCAGACGTAAACGCGAGCGCGCGGCGCCGGCGCGCAGAATTCAAGAAGTCGCTGATTTGCAGGCACTTCTGCGTTTCGTCAGATTTGGTTTACCCTGGGATTTTGGGACATCGATAACCATCGCGCGCGGTGGACGCATCCTGCGGCGTCCCCACTCGCTATCGTCGCCCGCGCCCGGGCTATCGCCAAGGCTTCGCCTGGCCCCGTCGTCCTTGAGCGCCGAAGCTTCGGCGAAGGCGGCAGAAGGGTGACCGGCACTCCAGAGATGGCAATGTCGCACGAGCAGCCCGGCGTACTGGATCGCCCGGCCGGAGCGCGGCGATGACACCGCGAATGGTGGAAGCGGCGTGCGAGCAGCGCGCAATCGGGCCGCAGCCCTCGCCTGCCCAAGGTGGAGCGGCCAGCGCAACGATGACGCCGTGGTCAGATCAGCAAGTGGGGAAAAGGAAATGCCGGCAATACCCCGGCCTCAGGAGAACGAGGGCGTCGGCGAACACGTCAGGACCAGATTCCACTTTGACCGCGAGGCCACTCGTGAAATTGCAGAACCGGAGAACCGGCCCCGCACCGAACGAAGAAAACTAGTTTCTTCTGCCGGACCGCAAAGAGAACGGTCCGACCGTTGACCTGATGTCTCGCCGACACCCTCTATCGTCGACCAGGACCTCTAGGAGGCGCTGATGACGTGCCGGCTGCTGGAGCCGGCAACTTCAGAAGCGAAGTTACTTCTTCTTCTTCGCGACCTTGCGGGTCTTCTTCGCAGTCTTCTTCACTGCGCTCTTCGCCTTCTTCGCCTTCTTCGCTTTCTTGGCCATGTTGCCCTCCGATGTGTGAGATGGCTTTAATCGCTGCGTGCAGTCGGGGATCGAATGCACACTCATCCCGAATACACCAACACAACGAAAAAAACAGCGTCTCGCTTAAAGAAGTGTTGACGACGCAACGCGCGTGCGCTTGGCGAACGCGATGCAAGCGCACCGAACGACACGTGCGAGCGACCGCACAGCGTGCGCGCAGCATCGACGTTCGCGGCGGATGCGATTGCAGAAAAACACTATGCAGCAAGTATTTTTCTTTGCGCGCGCATCGCGCGCGATCAACGCGATGATGCGCATCGCCGATCCCGCGATCACCTCGCAAGGGCGCTTCGCGGACTCTGAGTCGCGATTTTTGGCAACGAAAATATTTTCATGCTTAACGGCGCGAACGCTCGCCGGAGCGTGTGCGAGCCGCCGTTTTGCGCGAATCGCGTGACGGCGATTCGGCCGTTGCATCGCGTCTGGTCGGGATGAAGTTTACCGCCGAGGGTGCGCGCGAGCGTCGCATCGAGAACCGACAGCGAGGCGACGGAGCGTGTCCGTCACCTCGTTCGAACGCGCGAGGTTAGAGGCCGAGCTTCGACTTGAGCACGTCGTTGACGCTCTGCGGGTTGGCCTTGCCGCCGGACGCCTTCATCACCTGACCGACGAACCAGCCGAGCGACTGCGGCTTGTCCTTGACCTGCGCGGCCTTGTCGGGATTGGCCGCGATGATGTCGTCGACAACCTTTTCGATCGCCGAAAGATCCGTGACCTGCTTCATGCCGCGGCTTTCCACCAGCGCGCGGGGATCGCCGCCCTCCTGCCAGACGATCTCGAACAGGTCCTTGGCGATCTTGCCCGAGATCGTGCCCTCTCCGATCAGGTCGATGATGCCCGAGAGCTGCTCGGCGCTGACCGGAGAGCCCGTAATATCCCGGCCTTCCTTGTTGAGACGGCCGAACAGCTCGTTGATCACCCAGTTCGCCGCCATCTTGCCGTCGCGCGCGCGGTTGCCGAGCTTCTCGAGCACGGTCTCGTAGAACACCGCGCTCTCGCGCTCGGCGACCAGCACGCTCGCGTCATAGGGCGACAGGCCGAGATCGGCGACGAAGCGCGTCTTCTTCTGGTCCGGCAGCTCCGGCAGCTTCGCCTTCAGCTCGTCGACGAATTCCTGGCTGAACTCCAGCGGCAGCAGGTCGGGATCGGGGAAGTAGCGATAGTCATGCGCCTCTTCCTTGGACCGCATCGAGCGGGTCTCGCCCTTGTTGGGATCGAACCGACGCGTCTCCTGCTCGATCTGACCGCCGTCCTCCAGGATCTCGATCTGGCGCCGCGCTTCATACTCGATCGCCTGGCCGATGAAGGTGATCGAGTTCATGTTCTTGATTTCGCAGCGGGTGCCGAGCGGCCCACCGGGCTTGCGCACGGAGACGTTGACGTCGGCGCGCAGGCTTCCCTTCTCCATGTCACCGTCACAGGTGCCGAGGTAGCGCATGATCGAGCGTAGCTTGGTCACATAGGCCTTGGCCTGCTCGGCGTCGCGGATGTCCGGTTTCGAGACAATCTCCATCAGCGCCACGCCACAGCGGTTGAAATCGATGTAGGACAGCGACGGAGACCGGTCGTGCAGCATTTTGCCGGGATCCTGCTCCAGATGCAGCCGCTCGATGCCGATGGAGACACTGCGGCCGCCGTCGAGATCGATAATCACCTCGCCCTCGCCCACGACAGGCGACTTGTACTGGCTGATCTGATAGCCCTGCGGCAGGTCGGGATAGAAGTAGTTCTTCCGGTCGAACACCGAACGCAGATTGATCTGCGCGTTGAGACCGAGCCCGGTCCGGACAGCCTGCCTGACGCATTCCTCGTTGATGACGGGCAGCATGCCCGGCATCGCGGCATCGACCAGCGACACCTGCGTGTTCGGCTCGCCGCCGAACGCGGTCGAGGCGCCCGAGAACAGCTTTGAGTTCGACGTCACCTGGGCGTGAATCTCCATGCCGATGACCACCTCCCAATCACCGGTGGCGCCCTTGAGAAGCTTGTGCGTGGCCGTGCTCATGTCGTGCTCCCGAGCAGCGTGACAGCGATCCGCTCCCACTCCGCTTCCAATGAATCCTTTGCCGCGGGCTGGCCGGCCTGGCGGTACCAGTAGCCGGCATTGCCGAGATCGCCCTCGACGCGGTGCAGATAGGCGTGCACCCAGGCCGCGTCACGGCCGTTGTCGTCCTGGACGATCTTGTGCGCCTGATCCCAATCGCCCTTCGCGGCCCACCACAGGCCGGCGAGCGGCGCGCTCAGGTGTCGCGCGGGCGCCGCGCTGTCGAGGCTCGCGATGAACGCGGCGACATTCACCACCACCTCGCGGGCGTGAAGCGGCCGGCCGCCTGCTCGATCACCTCGCCGAGCGAGAACAGCGTCTCCTCCTCGAACGGACGGCCGATCAGCTGCAGGCCGAGCGGCAGGCCTTGCGCGTCCTTGCCGGCGGGCACCGCGATGCCGGGCAGGCCCGCCATGTTCACGGTCACCGTGAAGATGTCGTTGAGATACATCTCGACCGGATCCGCGCCGCCCTTCTCGCCGATGCCGAAGGCCGCCGACGGCGTCGCCGGCGTCAGGATCGCGTCGACGCCCCGCGCGAAGCAATCCTCGAAATCCTTCTTGATCAGCGTGCGCACCTTTTGCGCGCGCAGATAATAGGCGTCGTAGTAGCCGGCCGAGAGCACATAGGTGCCGATCATGACGCGGCGGCGAACCTCTGCGCCGAAACCTTCGGCGCGGGTGTTCTCGTAGAGCTCGACGATGTTCTTGGCCTGCTCGCGCAGGCCATAGCGGACCCCGTCATAGCGCGCGAGGTTGGAGGATGCCTCCGCCGGCGCCACGATGTAATAGGCCGGCAGCGCGTATTTGGTGTGCGGCAGCGACACCTCGACCAGTTCGGCGCCGGCCGCCTTCAGCCAGGCCGCGCCTTCGCTCCAGAGTTTCTCGATCTCGGCCGGCATGCCGTCGAGACGATACTCCTTGGGGATGCCGATCTTCATGCCCTTCACGGACTTGCCGATCGCGGCCTCGTAATCCGGCACGGCGATGTCGACCGAGGTCGTGTCCTTGGGGTCATGGCCGGCCATCGAGCGCAGCAGCATCGCGGCATCGCGCACGCTGCGCGCGATCGGGCCTGCCTGGTCGAGCGAAGAGGCAAAGGCGACAATGCCCCAGCGCGAGCAGCGGCCATAGGTCGGCTTGATGCCGACGGTCGCGGTGAACGCCGCCGGCTGGCGGATCGAACCGCCGGTGTCGGTCGCGGTCGCGCCCATGCAGAGCAGCGCCGCCACGGCCGAGGCCGAGCCGCCGGACGAGCCGCCGGGCACCAGCGTGGTGTTGCTGCCCTCGCGCCGCCAGGGATTGCCCACGGGACCGAAGCACGAGGTCTCGTTCGCCGAGCCCATCGCGAACTCGTCATTGTTGAGCTTGCCGAGCATCACCGCACCGTCGCGCCACAGCTGCGAGGTGATGGTGGACTCGTAGGTCGGCACGAAATTGCCGAGGATCTTCGAGCATGCCGTGGTGCGCACGCCCTTGGTCGCGAACAAATCCTTGATGCCGAGCGGAATGCCGGCGAGCGGGCCGGCATCGCCCTTGGCGATCTTCTCGTCCACGGCCTTGGCCATGTCGCGGGCCTGCTCCGGCGTCTCCATCACGAAGGCGTTGAGCACCCGCGCGGCTTCGATCGCGCTCAGATGCGCGTCGGTCAGCTCGAGGGACGTGAAAGTCTTGTCGGCGAGACCCTTGCGGGCCTCGGCGAGCGTCAGCGATGTCAAATCGGTCATTTATTGATCGGGCTGCAGAAGAACGGAGACAGGGTCTTGTCGTTGGCCGGGTCGTCTTTTTTGGCGGCCGCATTTGCAGCGGCCTCGATCTCGTCGAGCACGGCATTGACGGCGACGTTGGGATCGGCAGCCTTGCCCTGCCGCTCCATCTTGTCGAGGTAGTTCATGTAGGCCTGATAGGCCTTCTCATCGTCGCAAAGCAGGCACATCGGATCTAACCTGTTTATTCAACGACCTTGGGCACCAGGAAGAAGTGACCTTCGGTCGCGGGCGCGTTGGCAACGATATCGTCGGCGATCTCGCCGTCATCGACCACGTCCTGCCGCTTCTTCATCTGCATCGGGGTGACCGAGGTCATGGGCTCCACGCCCTCGACATTGACCTCCGAGAGCTGCTCGATAAAGGCGAGCATGGCGTTGAGCTCGCCCTGCAGATGCGGAACCTCGCCCTCGGAAACCGCGATGCGCGCCAGATGCGCGATGCGGCGGACGGTAGCGGCGTCGACGGACATTATATAAGGCCTCTCACGGCAAAACCTATGTGCCGTATAGCAGAGGCCGGTTTTGCGCCGCAACCGGCGCTAGCGCATGATCCGGAAAAGTGTGAAGCGGTTTTCCGAAAAGATCATGCGCAAACAAGAACCTAAAGCGCTTAGCTGGCCAGCGCTTTCATGCGGGCCAGCGCCGATTTGGCAAAATCCCGGGTCAATTCGGCCGCAGGGACCTCGCGGCCCAGCGCCACAGCCTGTCCGGCCCAGAGATTGGTGAAATCCACCCTGCCCTGCTTTTCGGCAGCCGTCTTCAATGGTCCCAGCGCGGTTGCGGCATGGGGAAACGGCGGGGCGTCCGGCGAGATCGGGCCGGCCTCGCGCATCAGGCGGTTCTGGATGCCGCGCGCCGGCCGGCCGGTCATGACATTGGTGATCACGGTGGAATCGTCCCGCGCTTCAGCCAGCGCCTTGCGGCCGCCGGCGCTGACCTTGGACTCCGGACAGCGCAGATAGGCGCTGCCGATCTGCACGCCCGAGGCACCGAGCGCGAAGGCGGCGGCGATGCCGCGCCCGTCCGCGATGCCACCGGCCGCGATCACCGGCACCTTCACGGCATCGGCGACCTGCGGCACCAGCGCGAACGTGCCGGGCTGCTCGGAGATCTTGTCGGTCAGGAACATGCCGCGATGGCCGCCGGCCTCGGCGCCTTGCGCAATGACGGCATCGACGCCGCGCTGTTCGAGCCAGACCGCCTCCTTCACCGTCGTCGCCGACGAGATGACGAGGCAGCCAGCGGCCTTGACGCGCTTGAGCAGCGCCTGCTCCGGGAGACCGAAATGGAAGCTGACGATCTCGGGCTTCAGCTCCTCGACGACCTGGCAGAAGGCGGCATCGAACGGCGCGCGGTTCGCCGCAGCGACCGGCGCCGCGGGATCGAGACCATGCTCGATGTAGTAGCCCGTGAGCCGCTGCTTCCAGCGCGCTTCAGCCTCAGTCGAAAGGTCAACCGGCGTGTGGCAGAAGAAGTTCATGTTGACCGGCGCCTTCACGCGCTGGCGGATGATGTTGACCTGCTCGCGCGCCTTCTCCGGCGACAGCATCGCGCTCGGCAACGAGCCGAGCCCACCGCCCTCTGCCACGGCGATCACCAGCTCCGCATCCATCACACCCGCCATCGGCGCCAGCACGATCGGAAATTCGGTCTTGAAGAGGTCGATCAGTCGACGGTCAGGCCACATCGTTCTTGCCTCGTATTCGCTCTTCCCCTCTCCCCTTGTGGGAGAGGGTGGATCGCCGCGCCAGCGGCGAGACGGGTGAGGGGTATCTCTCCTCAATCACCACCATACTAAGTTTGCGGAGAGATACCCCTCATCCGGCGCTTCGCGCCACCTTCTCCCACAAGGGGAGAAGGAAGGGCACCGGCCACCGAATTACGTTTTCCTTCCAACAGCTGCTCCGCCTCAATCGCAATCCGCTCGACGATCTCCGCCGCCGGTGGAATATCATGGATCAGTCCGACTGCCTCGCCGGCAATCACCGCGGCGACGTCGAAATTGCCGGCTGCCTTGGCCGCGGCATAATCCGCCGCGACCCCAGCGACATTCTGCATCAACTCGACTTCGCGACCACTCCAGCGCCGGGCATGATCATTGACCAGACACCGCCCGGTAAACGGCGCCGGCCAGACATTGTTGCGGGAGAGATCGAAGATGATGCCGCGCACAGTCGAGCCGCTGCTTGCCGCGCAGATGCGCCGCTTGGCCTCCTCTGCACCGTCGGCCTCCTCACTCGCATAGAAGCGCGTGCCAAGCAGCACGCCACTCGCGCCCAGCATCATCATCGCAGCAAGCCCACGCCCATCGGCGATGCCGCCGGCCGCAACCACCGGCACGCCCGCGGCAAGATCTACGATTGCGGGCACAAGATCGACCGTGGTGCGGGAGGCGCCGTGCCCGCCCGCCTCCGTCCCCTGCGCGATCAGGATATCGGCGCCGGCTTCGAGCGCCTGCCGCGCCATCGCCTCGTCCTGTACCTGGCAAATCAGACGCGCCCCGGCCGACTTGATCTTGTTCGCGAACGGCGCAGGATCTCCGAACGATAGCATGATCGCGGATGGTCTTGCGCCGAGCGCGATGTCGAGAAGCTCGGGCCGCTTGGCGAGGCTCCATGTAATGAAGCCGATCCCGAACGGCGCGGACAGCGAAGCGAGCTTCGCGGTCTCCCGCTCCAGCCACGTCCTCTCGCCATAGCCGCCGCCCAGAATGCCAAACCCGCCGGCGCCGCTCACGGCCGCGACCAGACGGCTGCCCGCGATGACATCCATCGGTGCCAGCAGGACGGGATGGCTGATCTCAAGCAGCGTGGTCAGCGGTGTCGCAATGGGCATGGTCCTTCCCCGATCTGGACAGCGAGAGTAAGTGCGATTAGCATTCTCGAAAATTGAATTGTTGCGAACGCTACCATCTCAAACGCGAAACGGTACGATGGAACTCAGCGATCTCCAGACCTTTGCGGCCGTCGCCCGCAGCGGCGGCATCACCCGTGCCGCGGAAGAGCTGAACACCGTGCAATCCAACGTCACCCAGCGCGTGAAAGCGCTGGAGGCGGAGATCGGCACGCAGCTGTTCGAACGCCATAGCCGCGGCATGACGCTGACCGGCGCCGGCAAGCGCCTCCTGCCCTATGCTCAGCGGATGGCCGCGCTGTCGCGCGAGGCCGTGCTTGCCGCGCGCGACGATGGCGAGCCGAAGGGACCGCTCGCGATCGGTTCGATGGAGACCACGGCGGCGGTGCGGCTGCCGCCGCTGCTCGCCGACTTCCATCGCCGCTTTCCCGCGGTGCGCCTGTCCTTGCGTACCGCGCCGACCGCCGACCTCGTCGCGAGCGTGCTCGAAGGCGCGCTCGATGGTGCCTTCGTCGCAGGTCCGATCGCGCACGACGACCTCACTGCGACGAGCGCCTTCCGCGAGGAGCTGGTGCTGGTCAGCGCGCGGCGCTGGACCTCCCTCGCCGAGCTGCGCGCCGGCACGCCGGAGTCCGGCCCGACGGCACTGGTGTTTCGCACCGGCTGCACCTACCGCCAGCGGCTCGAGCAGGTGTTCGTCGAGTTCGGCTGGCCCTCAGCCACGCGCTTCGAGCTCGGCACGCTTGACGGCATGATCGGCTGCGTCGCCGCCGACATGGGCGTGACGTTGCTGCCGCGTGCCGTCGTCGAGCGCAGCGCAATGAACGGCAGCGTCTCGATGCACACGCTGAGCACCTCGCACGCGCGCGTCGAGACACTCTTCATCCAGAGCCGCGCCGGACATCAATCCAGCGCGCTGAGCGGTTTTGCCGCTTGCCTGAAGACCGACCAGGACGTCATCGCAGCCTGACGCGGTGAGACGTTCCATCGCACGAAATTCAACGTCACAAATCTGCCGTACTTGAATCCGTCGACGTCGCGCTGCGTTCGGCGGCCGCAGCACCGCGCGCTGAAATATTTTGAAGCGCAGACGCCTTTGACGTTAGGATGCGGCACTGCCAGCGCAAATTACCATAACGAAGCCAAAACATCGGGAGGACTATCGATGCGCAATACGTTCGTGTTGTGCTGCGTCGCCGCGTTGTCGGCGATGTCAGGAACTGCAAGCGCTCAGGACTGGACGAAATCGAAATGGGGGCCGAACGACGAAATCGGCGCCGCCAACTACATGACGCCGGAGCTCGTGGTGAAAGCCGCCTCTCTGGTGAAGACCGGCAAGACCTACGCACTCGGCATTCCCGTCACGCCGCAGACGCCGGCCTATCCGCCGCGCGCCTTCAAGCTCACCATCGTGCAGCCCGGACAGGCCGGCATTCCAGGCCTCGGGCCCAACAAGGCCACCTATAACGACGACATCCTCGACACCTGGGTCGGCATCGGCAGCCAGCTCGACGGGCTCGGTCATCTCGGTGTCGAGCACGTCTATTACAACGGCAACAAGCTCGCCGACTTCGCCGATCCGAACGGATTGAAGAAGCTCGGCATCGAAAAGGTGCCGCCGATGGTCACGCGCGGCGTGCTGCTCGACATGGCCGCCTATTTCCAGACCGACGTGGTGAAGGAAGGAACCGCCTTCAACGTCAAGGAGATCGAGGAAGCCGCCAAGCAGCAGAACGTCGAAATCCGGCAAGGCGACGTCGTGATCTTCCACACCGGCTGGCTCAGCCTGATCGGCAAGGACGACAAGCGCTATTCCGCCGGTGAGCCCGGCCTCGGCGTCGAAGGCGCGAAGTATTTGACCGGCAAGGGCGTCGTCGCAGTCGGTGCCGATACCTGGGCCCTCGAGGTGCTGCCGTTCGAATCCAAGAACGTGTTCGAGGTGCACCAGATCCTGCTCGCGATGAATGGGACCTATATCCTCGAGAACATGGACACCGCCGCGCTCGCTCGCGACAAGGGCTATGAATTCCTGTTCGTGCTGGGCCAGCCGCGCTGGACCGGCGGCGTACAGGCAATGATCAACCCGATCGCGATCCGCTGACGTCGGACGCGCGTCTGGCGAAAGAAGCCGGGTGAGGACTTGCAGTGCCTCGATAGAGCGCACCGCTGCCCTCACCCGAACGTCGCCTCGGTTTCGCTGCCTCGCGAACCGAAGCGCTCATCAGAGTCGAATGTCCTCATAGGACTCGATCCGCCGCGGGCCGACCGAGGTCGCCTCGTGCGAATCCGCATCAGTGAGATTGCCGAAATCGAGCTTGGTCAATTTCGCGAGGTCCGCGATCGAGACCTGGAAGACACTGACATCCTCCTCCGACATCTTTTCGCGCAGATCCGCCTCCTGGATGCGATCGATCTCCATGACCAGCTTCCGCTGGCTCATCAGGAACGCCGCCGCCTTGAGAGCGTCGTCATCCTCGTTGCGTCGGATCAGAATCTTCCAGAAATATTTCGGGATCTGAACGCCGCCGAAGCTCGGATCCTTGTGCGGCCGCCCGGCCGGATTGGGCAGATCGGATCCATCGGCATCCGGCCCGTCGAACACCGGACCGTTCATGACGATGCCCTTCTCCTCGCCTTCAAGCAGGACATCGCGCGTGTAATCTTCCAGGCCCGCCCAGAGCTGCTTACCCTGGTTGAACGAGAAGAATTGCGGCGAGCAATTGGTGAAGTGGAAGGAATCGTCGCCATGCTGCTTGGCCGCGGCGACGGTGTCGCCCCAGGTCGCATCGAGGCGGCGCACGAGATGACCGCGATCGAACGGATTCTTGCTGCGGTCCGCTTCGAACGTGGCCTGCTTGCGGTAGAATTCGTCGCCGATCTGGGCATCGTCGTCGATGCGCGGATCGCGCAACCAGGAATCGCCTTCGCGCTTGCCGACGTCCTGTTGCTGCCCGCCGTCGATATTGACACAGCTGAAGAAGGCGAGCCGGCGCTCCTTGTTCATGACGACGCTGTAGTTGAAATATTTCAGCTCGGACTGCCTGGAGCTTCCCTTGAGCGTCGCGATTCTGGACTTGAGCGCGGCCGGAATCTTCGGCAGGGCCACCGAGAATTTACCGGTGCCGAGAAAATTTGCCTTGTATCCGGGACGCGATTTCAGCGTGCTCTGATCGATATGCACGGCCTCCATGGGCAGGCCGTTCGCACTGATGCGAGGCAGGAGGCCGGCCGGCGGAGCGATCAACGGCTTGCCACCGTTCGGCATACCGCCGTTCTGCGCCCCTCCGTTGCCCCCAGGCGGGCCCGGCTCGGGTGCCAGCGGCGCGAACGGAATCTCCTTCCGGAACATCGGCAATGGCACGCGGATCGGAACCACCAGCGAGGTGCCGTCGAGCGACTGCTCGACCCAGACATTGGCGCCGAACGCAGGCGCGGCGACCGGTGCGCGAACCTTCTCGACCTCGAGCCGGATCGGCGGCTCTTCCTCGTCCAGCACCGGCTTGATCAGGGGATGGGAGCCAACGGCGACCTTGAGATCGGCGACGATCGCGCTGATCCGGATGCCTTCATTGGCGATCCAGTCGATCAGAGATTCATCCATCGACGGCTTCCAGACCTTGCCATCCTTGGCCAGGGTGCGGCCCTGCGCATCCTTCCGGGGAACGCCGCTATGATGCAGCGCGACCACCTGCCAGAAGCGGTTGAACGCCGGCGAGCCCGACGATCCGGCCGTCGTATCGGTGTTGTACCAGAGGAAGTCGCCGACATATTTGAGCAGCTTGTTCTCGCGGACGCAGACCTGCTTCATCTGCCCGCTGGGGTGTTGGACGATGGTGAGGTACTCGCCGGGGTCTGCCTTGCCGGGCGCGCCGCGGAGCGGCAACCATCCCCAATCCTCGAGCTCCTCGTGGCCCGACAGCGAGGTCGGCGCCACCGCGACGACCGAGAAATCCAGCCTGTCATTGGTGTAGAAGAACTTGCCCGGCTCGAAACCGAACCGCACAGGCACACGCTCTTGTCCGGAGACGTCGAGCTCGTAGTTGAAATCGGCGATCGAATTGGCGGCGTCGGCCGGCTTGCCGAAGACATGATGGTTTGTCAGCAGCAGGCCCGGCCCGATCAGAAAGCCCGAGCCGTAGCCGAGCAGGTTCGACTTGAGATCCCTGAGCTGAATGCGGCAGACCGAGCGCGAGGCCGCAGTCCCCTTGGCGAGATAGTTGATGCTGTCGAGATCATTGCCCTGGATGATCCGCTCCAGGCCGATCTCGGCCTTCTCCACGTCCTGCGTCTCGGCCAGCAGCTGGCGCTGGCGCACGCGCATCTTCTCGACCGTCATCTCGATCGGACCGTCGCCCAGTTTCCGGTTCAAGGCTTCGGGTGAGAACTCGGCTTGCTTGAATCGCCTTTCTGAGCCCGCGATCAGGCTTGGCTTGATGAGCATCGGTGACCTCTCAAATGACTGGCGAATATTGGACCTGGTGAGCGCCTGAAAAAATCTGCGCGAAGTTGCAGCGCGGGCCGTATGGCCGATCGCTGCCGATCGTTCTGGAAATCGGGGCTCCGCCCCACACTACTTTAGACCGGTACATCTCCTGCCACGCAACCACCGGCATCATGCCATGGTCTGCAATGTCACCAGTGTGAGATTTCCCACATTTGATCGAAGCGCCCGCGCATCACGATTTCGCGCGCTGCTTGCTGCCGCTGGATCATCTACGGCTTCAGCTGCCACCGCCGCAGCGCCACGACGGCCCAGACCGCTTCGACCAGGCCGAACGGCCAGGCGCCCTGGAGAAAGCCATAGGCCGATCCGAGCGCGCAGGACGCGGCGAACAGCAGCACGAACCAATGGCTGCGATCTTCCAGGGCGTAAGTGACCAGCATCGCCGTGACGGCGAACAGGCCGAATAATGTCAGCGCGTCCATTGTTCCGGGTTCACTCCGCGGCGCGACGCATGATATGCGCTACGCATGCCGGCTCTTATCCTGCCCCTCATCGATGCTGCAACCCACTGGCCCGCCCGCGGCGCGCTGGTCGGGCTGGACCTCGGCACCAAGACCATCGGCGTTGCGGTGTCTGACCCGGACCGGCGGCTTGCGACCGGCGTCGAGACAATCCAGCGCAAGCAGTTCAAGCAGGATGCCGCCCGGCTGCTCGCGATCGCGGCCGAGCGCAGGGTGGTCGGCTTCGTGCTCGGCCTGCCCATCAACATGGACGGCAGCGAGGGTCCGCGCGCTCAATCCACCCGCGCCTTCGCCCGCAATCTCGCCGGCCTGACCGCCCTCCCCATCGGCCTGTGGGACGAGCGCCTTTCGACCGCGGCCGTCGAACGCGAGCTGATCGGCATGGACGTCAGCCGCGCCAAGCGCGCCGAGGTGATCGACGAGCACGCCGCGATCTTCATCCTGCAGGGCGCGCTCGACCGCCTCGCCAATCTGCGTCCAGGGACCGCCTGACCGATGGCCGTCGTGATCGCGGCGCTGCTGCCGGTCTTCATCCTCATCGTGCTCGGAATCGTGCTGAAGCGCAGCCTGATGCGGCTCGACACGCAATGGCACGGGCTGGAGCGACTGACCTATTTCGTGCTGTTTCCGATGCTGCTGATCCAGACGCTGGTGAAGGCCGACCTCTCCAAGGTGCCGGTCGCCGGCGTCGGCGGTGCGCTGCTGCTGTCGGCACTGGCGATGTCGCTGCTCTGCCTCGCGCTGCGCCCTGCCCTGGCCCGGCTCGATATCGACGGCCCCGCCTTCACCTCGATCTTCCAGGGCGCGACGCGCTGGCAGACCTTCGTCGGGCTGTCGGTGGCCGCCAACATGTTCGGCGATGTCGGGCTGGCGCTCGCCTCCGTGGCGATGGTCGCGATCATTCCCCTCGTCAACGTATTGAGCGTCGTGGTGCTCGCTCATTACGCCGCGCCCGAGAAGCAGTCCGCAGGCACGATCGTCATGACGGTGATCCGCAATCCGCTGATCTGGGCCTGCGCGATCGGGCTCTTCGTCAATGTCACCCACCTGCCGTTGCCAAAACTCTGGCACGACGTGGCGGACGCGCTCAGCCGCTCCTCGCTAGCGATCGGCCTGCTCGTCACCGGCGCGGGCCTGCATCTCGAAGGCCTCTTGCGTCCAAGCATGGCCGCGGCCATCGGCGTCGTCTTCAAGCTCGCACTGATGCCTGCGCTGGCGCTGGCGCTGGCCGCCTGGTTCGGCCTGTCAGGCGACAGCCGCGCGATCGTGGCGATCTGCGCGGCGGTGCCGACCTCGTCCAGCGCCTATGTGATGGCGCGCCAGATGGGCGGCGACGCGCCGCTGCTGGCGCAGATCATCACGCTGCAGACGATTCTGGCGGCCATCACGATGCCGATCGCGATCGCGCTGGCGGCCTAGCTCCCCAGCCACATCGTCAGCACCACCGCGGTCAGATTGTTCAGCGCGTGCAGCACGATGGTGAGCCAGAGCGAATTCGCCCGATAGCGCATATAGCCGAACCACAGGCCGATGGTGAAGACTTCGGCGAGGAAGTACATGTCGTATTGCAGGTGCACGATGGTCCAGACCAGCGACGACAGCAGGATCGCGCCCGGCACGCGCAAGAAGCTCGCCGACCAGCCGCGATAGAGGAAGCCGCGCGCCAGGATCTCTTCCGACACCGGCGCAGCCACGCTGAAGGCGAATAGCAGCAACAGCGCCGCGCCCTTGTCGCGGCCCGATTTCAACAGATCAGTCATGAAGCCCGGCGTCGCCTCGCGGCCGAGCGCACGCGACATCGTCTCCCAGACCAGCACCAGCAGGATGAGGCCGACCGCACCGAACAGGAGCTGCTTCCAGGACGGCCAATGCAGCGCGAGATAGTCGACGAAGGAGGCTTTCTTGATGGCAATGGCGAGCCACACCGCCAAAAGCGTCGCCGGCAGGCCCATGATGACCGACAGCGCGAGCGCCTGCGGATCGTGGCCGACCGCCTGGAGCGAGGCGAAGTCCATGGGAAGACCACGCTGCGCCACCAGCAGGACGACGGCGCCGATCTGCCCGACGAACATCGCGGCGAAGATAAAAAGGCCCCACAACGCGGTGCCCCAGAACATCCAGACGCGCGGCGGCGCTGGCGTCATAGTCAGCGGCGGATGGTCGGGATTGAGGGAGTCCATCAGAAGGCTTTCGTTGGGAAGACTCACGGCAGCGCCCGCTCCAGCAGCGCGCGGGCCTCGCCGCTCTCCAGCTCGACGGCGCCGTACATGCTGGCGTGATTGGCCGCAAGGCGCGTACTCGCGAACAGTTCGGCATTGCGCGGGGAAACACCGTTGAGAGCCACAGCAGCGGCCAGCAGCGCCAGTTTCTCGACGGCGAGACGCGCGAAGCGCTCGCCATCGGCGCGGCGGAAAGTCTTGCCGATGAACGCGGCCGCGTCTCCTGCCCCAGGCAAGCCCTTCGTCTCGGCCGCAAGCGATTGCAGCACAGCCGTCGCCGGCTCCGGCTCGCGCGAGAGCGCGCGGAGCACGTCGAGGCACATCACATTGCCCGAGCCCTCCCAGATCGCGTTGACCGGCGACTCCCGGTAGTGCCGCGCCAGAATGCCGTCCTCGACATAGCCGTTGCCGCCAAGGCATTCCATGGCCTCATAGAGGAACGGCGGCGCACTCTTGCAGGTCCAGTATTTGATCGCGGGCGTCAAGAGCCGCATGTAGGCGGCCTCCGCCGCATCGTGCGGTGTGCGGTCGAAGGCGCGGCAGAGCCGCATGACCAGGGCCGTGCTCGCCTCGACATGCAGCGCCATGTCGGACAACACCGCCTGCATCAGCGGCTGATCGGCGAGATGTTTCTGGAACACGCTGCGGTGGCGGGCGTGATGCAGCGCATGCGCAAGCCCCGAGCGCATCAGGCCGACGGAGGCGATCGCGCAATCCTGCCGCGTCAGCTGCACCATCTGGATGATGGTGCGGATGCCCTTGCCTTCCTCGCCGACCCGTTCCGCATAGGCACCGATGAACTCGACCTCGGACGAGGCATTGGAGCGATTGCCGAGCTTGTCCTTCAACCGCTGGAACTGGATCGCATTCACCGAACCATCCGGAGCGAAGCGCGGCATGAAGAAACAGGTCAGCCCGCTGTCCGCCTGCGCGAGCACCAGGAAGGCATCGCACATCGGCGCCGACATGAACCATTTGTGGCCGGTGATGCGGTAGGCCTCGCCCTCGCGCACCGCGCGCGTCATGTTGGCACGCACGTCGGTGCCGCCCTGCTTCTCGGTCATGCCCATGCCGAGCGTCATGCCGCGCTTCTGCCACCACGGCGCAAAGCTCGGGTCGTAGCTCCGGGTCGACAGCACCGGCATCACCCTGCCGAGCAGGTCCGGCTGCATCGCCAACGCGCCGACCGAGGCGCGCGTCATCGTGATCGGACAGAGATGGCCGGTCTCGACCTGTGCGGCCATGTAGAATTTCGCCGCGCGGATGACCTCGGCGGCATCGCCCGCCGGCTTTCCGTCTGCCGTCCAGGTCGAATTGTGCACGCCGGCATGGGCGCTGTGCGCCATCAGCTCGTGATAGGCCGGGTGAAACTCGACCTGGTCGCGGCGGTTGCCTTTTGCGTCGAAGGTGCGCAGCTTCGGCGTATTCTCGTTCGCGACGCGCCCGCGATCGGCCATCGCGGCCGAGCCCCACTGCTTGCCAAACTCGGACAGCTCGCGTTCCGCCGCCGCACCGCCATTGGCCTTCACCGCATCGACCAGCGGCCGATCCGCGGCGAACAGGTCGACATCCTCGAACGGCGGCGACTGGTTGAAGACCTCGTGGGTCGCGAAGCTCGGCTGGGTCATGGTGCTTCCTCGGCGCGGAATCAGTTCCGGCGCGGCTGGATCGGGAAATCATAGGCCGCCCCGCCGGCCCCCGGCAGGGAAAAATGCCACCACTCCTTCGAATAGTTCACAAAGCCTTGCCTGGCCATCGCAGCCGCCTGCGCCAGATGCGCTGCTCGGACGTAATCGCCGGTGCCGCGGTATGGCCCTTCGCATCGGTACAGTCGTAGCCGGTGCCCATGTCGACGCTGCCTTCCGGCGCGCGCGCTTCGACCGGCGCGGTGCAATCCGCATAGGCTCTTGATGGGTCGTATTTGGCGGAGTTGTCAGCCTTCAGATCGACCAAAGTGAGATCGAGCGCGGCGCCCGTCGAATGCTGCGACCGGCTCGCGATGTAGCCGAGGCGGAACAGCTCGGTCTTGGGAATTTTGGGATTGTAGCGCCGCTCGGCGGCGCTCTCGTGACCGTTCTGCGACCACTTGACCATGTCGAGCGAGGCCCGCGCCGGCCGGTAGCAGTCGAACATCTTGAGCGAGAGGTCTTGCGCCGCCAGCTCCTGCTGCACCGCCTTGAGCCGCAGCCCGACTTCGCGCTTCACCACGCACTCGCCGGCGTTGTAGCCGGCGAGCGGCCGGCCGACGAAATTGTTCGCGGTGGCGTAGCGGATGTCCTGGATGATGCCGGGAACGATGTCACGCAGATAGACGAAGCCGCCGGGGAGCGATTGGGCGTGGGCCGCGCTGATTGTTGCTGCAGCCAAGAGCACAGTCAGGATTGTTTTCACGAAATGCCCCCACATCGTCATGGCCGGGTTTATCCCGGCCATCCACGTTCTTTTTGCGTCAAATGCGATAGAAGAACGTGGATGCCCGGGACAAGCCCGGGCATGACGTCGAGGCCACGCCGCAGCGTCGGGACCGACAGATCAGGGGATAACTCCCCGCCCCGGCTTTGGCCCTTGCCCCCCCATCCATCCGCGCCTATAGCTCTCGTTTTAATGACATCGAAATCGACCTTCGTCCTTGGCCACCGGCATTTGCTGGGCATCGAGGGCCTTTCCGCGGCCGACATCACCGGCCTCCTCGACCTGTCCGAAGAATATGTCGAGCTCAACCGCCAGGTTGACAAGAAGCGCACCGTCCTGCGGGGACGGACGCAGGTGAACCTCTTCTTCGAGGCCTCCACACGGACCCAATCCTCGTTCGAGCTTGCGGGAAAGCGGCTCGGTGCCGACGTCATGAACATGTCGGTGTCCTCCTCGTCCATGAAGAAGGGCGAGACGCTGATCGACACCGCCATGACGCTGAACGCGATGCACCCGGATATCCTGGTGATGCGCCATCACGCCTCCGGCGCGGTGGAACTGCTGGCGCGCAAGGTTGACGGTTCCGTGATCAATGCCGGCGACGGCGCCCATGAGCATCCGACCCAGGCCCTGCTCGACGCGCTCACCATCCGCCGCAACAAGGGCCGGATCGAGGGGCTCGTGGTCGCGATCTGCGGCGATGTGCTGCATTCGCGCGTCGCCCGCTCGAACATCATCCTGCTCAACACGATGGGCGCCCGCGTCCGCGTGGTCGGCCCCACCACGTTGCTACCGCCGGGCATCGAGCGGATGGGCGTCGAGGTCGCGCGCGACATGCGCGAGGGGCTCAACGGCGCCGACATCGTCATGATGCTGCGGCTGCAGCGCGAGCGCATGAACGGCTCCTTCGTGCCGTCCTCCAGCGAGTACTTCAACTATTTCGGGCTCGACCAGAAGAAGCTCGCCTACGCCAAGCCGGACGCACTCGTGATGCATCCGGGCCCCATGAACCGCGGCGTGGAGATCGACTCGATTGTGGCCGACGGCGCACAGTCCCTGATCCGCGAACAGGTGGAGATGGGGGTGGCCGTGCGCATGGCCGTGCTGGAAGCGCTCGCCCGTAACCTGCCGAACGCGTGATGCCGATGTTGACCGATCGCCGCCCCATCCTGCTCGCCAACGCCCGCGTCGTCGATCCCTCCCGGGATTTCGACGGTGTCGGCGACGTCCTCATCGCCGACGGCGCCATCCGCGAGACCCGCCGCGGCATCGGCGCGGCCGGCGTCCCCGAAGGCACCGACATCGTCAACTGCTCCGGCAAGATCGTCGCGCCCGGCCTGATCGACATGCGCGCCTTCGTCGGCGAGCCCGGCTTCAGCCATCGCGAGACCTTTGCCACCGCGAGCCAGGCGGCCGCGACCGGCGGCATCACCACCATCATCTGCCAGCCCGACACCTCTCCGGTGATCGATAATTCGGCGACCGTCGACTTCGTGATGCGCCGCGCCCGCGACACCGCGATCGTCAACATCCAGCCGATGGCGGCGCTCACAAAGGGCATGCACGGCGATGAGATGACCGAGTTCGGTTTGCTCAAGGCCGCGGGCGCCGTCGCCTTCAGCGATGGCGTCAGAAGCGTGACCAATGCGCAGGTGATGCGCCGCGCGCTGACCTACGCCCGCGATTTCGACGCGCTGATCGTCCACTACACCGAGGATCCCGATCTCGTCGGCGAAGGCGTGATGAACGAGGGCGAGTTCGCATCGCGGCTCGGCCTGATGGGCATCCCGAATGCCGCCGAGGCCGTGATCCTCGAACGCGACATGCGCCTCGTGGCCTTGACCGGCGGCCGCTATCACGCGGCCTCGCTGACCTGCATCGACTCGCTCGAGATCCTCCAGCGCGCGCGCGACGCCGGGCTCGCCGTCAGCGCCTCGGTCTCGATCAACCATCTTGCGCTGAACGAGAACGACATCGGCCCCTACCGTTCGTTCCTGAAACTGTCGCCGCCGTTGCGGACCGAGGACGACCGCCGCGCACTGGTGGCCGCAATCGCCTCCGGCCTCCTCGACGTCATCATGTCCGACCACAATCCGCAGGACGTCGAGGTCAAGCGCCTGCCGTTCGCCGAAGCCGCTCCCGGCGCCGTTGGACTCGAGACCATGCTGCCCGCCGGCCTCCGCCTCGTGCATAATGGCGAGATGGAACTGAAGACGCTGATCCGCGCGATGTCGACCAGGCCGGCCGAACTGCTCGGCCTGCCCGGCGGAACCCTGCGCGCAGGCAGTCCGGCCGACGTCATCGTGATCGATCCCGACGTGCCCTGGGTGGTCGATCCCGCCGACCTTAAATCGCCCTGCAAGAATACTCCGTTCGACGAGGCCCGCTTTACAGGCCGCGTGGTGCGCACCATTGTCGGCGGACGCACGGTTTACGAGCATGTCTGACCTGTGCAATCGTTCGGCTCGGAAGTCGGGCCTTTGGAGCTGCCGCCATGGGGCTTGAAACATTTTTGCCGGTGGCCTTCGTCATCGGCTACCTCCTCGGCTCGATCCCGTTCGGGCTGGTCCTAACCCGGCTCGCCGGCACCCAGGATATTCGCTCGATCGGCTCCGGCAGCATCGGCGCCACCAATGTGCTGCGCACGGGACGCAAGAGCCTTGCCGCGGGCACCCTGCTGTTCGACGCCCTCAAGGGCACCGTGGCCGTGGTGATCGCCGGCTACATTGCGGGACCCAATGCCGCCATGGTCGCCGGGCTCGGCGCGTTCCTCGGCCATCTGTTCCCGGTCTGGCTCAAGTTCCGGGGCGGCAAGGGCGTGGCCGTCTATATCGGCATCCTGATCGGCCTGTTCTGGCCCGGCGCCGTCGTGTTCTGCCTGATCTGGCTGGCGACCGCCTTCACCACCCGCTACTCCTCGCTCTCCGCGCTGGTGGCGGCGTTCGTCACGCCGATGTTCCTGTGGTGGTTCGGGCATCTCGCCTTGTCGGCGCTGACGGCACTGCTGACGCTGCTGCTGTTCTACGCGCACCGCGAGAACATCAAGCGCTTGCAGACCGGCAAGGAGAGCCGGATCGGCGAGAAGGCCTGAAGCCGGACATCTACGGATATCGAAGCGACCCTTCTGCATTATATGCCAAATCCTGTTCGCAACTCGGCGCATGCTCGCGGCCGGCAGTAGCGAACAGGTTCCACGCCTGTCATCCTGACAGAAGAAACGGCGTTACGCGATTGCTCAGAATGAGCGAGAAGATTGACGGCGCGCATGACGGGGTTGGTTCGCAGGGCACGGCGGCAAGCCGGCTGCTGTCGGCGACCAATATCTGGTCCGATGCGCCCGCACCGCCGCCTGCGCCAACGCTCACTGCCGTTTCGCCGCCGGCTCCGCCACCTGCCCCCGTCGCTCCCGCTCCTGTTGTAGTCGAGGTCCGACCTGCGGCTGCCCAGGTTGCATCGGCGCAGGCTCGCGCCACCCCCTGGCCGCCGCGAAAGCTCTCGCTGGCGCTGCAGGGCGGCGGCACCTTTGCCGCCTTCACCTGGGGCGTGCTGGAGCGGCTGCTGGAAGAGCCGATCGAGATCGACACCATCAGCGGCGCCAGTGCCGGCGCCATTAATGCGCTCCTGCTCGCCTCCGGCCTTGCCGAAGGCGGCCGCGAAGCGGCACGGGCACGACTGAGCCGGTTCTGGCTCCGCCTGCTGCACGAGGCCTCGTTCCGCTCGCTGATGCTGGTCGGTGGCTTCTCGCCGGCGGGAAGCTCGGTCGCGTTCGGTCCGACGCTGCGCTCCGGCCAGTTCGATCCTTTCGATCTCGATCCGCTGCGACAGGCGCTGTCGCGCGACATCAATTTCGCCGCGCTGCTCAATCCGGACTGCCCGAAGCTCTTGATCGCGGCGACACGGATCCGCGACGGGCAGCAGCACATCTTCCGCAACGACGCCATCACCGCCGACGTCGCGCTGGCCTCGACCTGTCCGCCCCTGGTTCACTGCGCCGTCGAGATCGAGGGCGAAGCCTTTTGGGACGGCGGCTTTGGCGGCAACCCGCCCTTGCTGCGGCTGGCGCAGGACACGACGACGTCCGATGTCCTGCTCGTCCAGGTCACGCCGGCGCGCGACAGCTACGTGCCGATCACGCTCGCCGCGATCGACCGCCGGCTGGACCAGATCGCGGCCAACGCCGCCCTCAATGCCGAGATCGCGGCGATCGAATGGGCGCAAGCGCGTGCCGCGCCGTCGCTGCGCCTCACCAGGATCGCGGCGGAAGATTCCGTTGACGGCCTGGCACAACGTTCGTCCACCGATCTCGGCCGCGGCTTCATTCGCCTGCTGCACCGAAGCGGTCGCGCAGCCGCAGAGCGCTGGCTCGGGCAAGATGCAAAGGTCGGCGCACCGCTCTCTGCGCCCGCACAGTCCCTTGTCGCGTCCGAACCCGCGCTAGCCTGACTTCGCCAGCGCGTTCTCCAGGAACCATGCCGCCGCGAGTGCGACCGGATCGTTGCCGAAGCGCGCGATCACCTGCACGCCGATCGGCAGGCCGCCCGCCTTCAGCACCGGCACGTTGACGCAAGGATTGCCCATCAGCGTCCACAGCCGGTTGTAGCGAGGATCGCCTGTCGTCGCGAGCTCCTTGGCCGGTGCCGTGCCGGGCGCGGAATAGGTCAGGAGCACGTCGACGCCCTCGAACAATTCGCCGAGCTCGCGGCGGCCACGACGGCTGATCCGGCGTGCCTCGTCATATTCCTTCGGCGTCAGATGGGCGGTGGCATCGAGGCTTGCCCGCAGCATCGGCGCGATCTCGTCGTGACGTTCGGAAAACTCCCAGGCCAGCGCGCGATGCGCCTCAAAATCCTGGACGACGGGATGGATGCGCCAGGCCTCCTGCACCGCCTCGGGCAGATCAATGGCCTGCACGCTGGCACCGGCGCGCTCCGCCGCCTTGATCGCGGCCTGCAAGCCTTCTTCGGCCGCCGGCTCCACGGCACCGGCAAATTCCTGCCGGACGACGGCAATGCGTGGCGCCTTGGCCGGGACGATGCCGGAAAACTCGGAGCGGCCCGTCATCGCCAAAAGTCCGCGCGCAAGATCCTCCGCACGCGCGCCGAACAGGCCGACCGTGTCGAGTGCCCACGAATAGCACTTCACGCCAACCGTCGGCAGCATGCGGAACGACGGCTTGATCGCGGCAGTCCCGCAATAGGCCGCGGGCCGGATCACCGAGCCGCCGGTCTGGGTGCCCAGCGCCAGCGGGATCATGCCGGCACCGACCGCCGCCGCCGAGCCCGAGGATGAGCCGCCCGGCGAGTGGCCGAGATCGTGCGGATTGAGCGTCGGGGTTGGATCGCGCGACGCGAATGCCGTGGTCGTGGTCTTGCCGATGATGGTGGCGCCTGCCCGCTTCAGCATCATGACAACAGGCGCATCGCTGCGCGGCTGCCAGCCGCGATAGATCTCCGAGCCCATCTCGGTCGGCATATTGGCGGTGTCGATGATGTCCTTGATGCCAACCGCGATGCCCCGCAGCGGGCCGGAGGCCTGCGCCTTCGCGGATTTGTCATGACGGACGAAGGCGCGAACGTCCTTCTCTTTGGCCTCGATCGCCGCATGCGACTGGGCGATGGCGGCATCGGGCGAGAGCTCGCCCGCTTCGATGCGGCGCTGGAGGTCGGCGAGTGAGATCATGGCAATACCCTTCTTATTGGGATCGCTTTTAGCATCGGGGCGAGGCCACGCAAGCGCACGCCGCTGTTGCGCAACGCCCTCAGGTTGTTCCATGCTGCGGCCACAAGGAGACGCCGTGGACGCCATCAATCCGAGCGTGGAGCTGACCGAAGCTGAGCGGATCGACCGCATGCGGCTGATCCGCTCCGACAATGTCGGACCGCGCACCTTCCGTTCGCTGGTCGATCATTTCGGCAGCCCGCGCGCCGCACTGGAGCGGCTGCCTGATCTGGCGCGCCGCGGCGGCGCGCAGCGGTCTGGGCGCATCTATAGCGCGGACGAGGCCAAGGCCGAGCTCGCCGCCAGCCGCAAATTCGGCATCGCCTGGCGCGCACCCGGCGAGGACGGCTATCCGGCCCGGCTGGCGATGATCGACGATGCGCCGCCGCTGCTCGCGGTGCGCGGCGATACGAAGACCTTGATGCGGCCGATGATCGCCATCGTCGGCTCGCGCAACGCCTCCGGCGCCGGGCTGAAATTCGCAGGCCTGCTGGCGCGCGAGCTCGGCGAAGCCGGATTCATCGTCATCTCAGGGCTCGCCCGCGGCGTCGATCAGGCCGCCCATCGCGCCAGCGTCGCAAGCGGCACGATCGCGGTGCTCGCCGGTGGACATGATTGCATCTATCCGCCCGAGCATGGCGACCTGCTCGCAGCGATCCTCGACCACGCCGGCGCTGCGATTTCCGAGATGCCACTCGGCCACGAGCCGCGCGCCCGCGACTTTCCCCGCCGCAACCGCCTGATCTCGGGCGCCTCGCTCGGCGTCGTCGTGGTGGAAGCGGCGCACCGCTCGGGCTCGCTGATCACCGCGCGCATGGCGGCCGAACAGGGCCGCGAGGTGTTCGCCGTGCCGGGCTCGCCACTCGATCCGCGTGCCGCCGGCGCCAATGATCTGATCAAGCAGGGCGCGACCCTCGTCACGGAAGCTTCCGACATCATCAACGCGGTTGCACCGATCATGGAGCGGCCGCTGATGCACCCCGTCAGCGAGCCCGACAGCGAGCCGTTCGAGAGCGATCCGCAAAGCCACGACCGCAACCAGATCACCGGCCTGCTCGGCCCCACCCCGATCTCGATCGACGATCTCGTGCGGATGTGCGGCGCCTCACCTGCGATCGTGCGCACCGTGCTGCTGGAGCTCGAGCTCGCCGGCAAGCTGGAGCGTCACGGCGGCGGGCTGGTGTCGCTGCTTTAGCTCTCGTTGCGCTCGTCGAACTTCGTCCGCGCCGCCGCGATCTGCTGCTGATGCGCGATCGCCCACTCGCCGAGCGCCTTCACCGGCTGTTGGAGACCACGGCCGAGATCGGTCAACTCATAGTCGACCCGCGGCGGGATGGTGGGGAAGATCGTGCGCGTAACGAGGCCGTCGCGCTCCAGCCCCCGCAGCGTCAATGTCAGCATGCGCTGCGAGATGCCGTTGATCATGCGCTTAAGCTCGTTGAAGCGCTTCGGCCCGTCGCTCAGCATCATGATGACGAACACGCTCCATTTGTCACCGACGCGAGAAAGCACGGAGGCGACCCCACGGCAGTCCGCATGGTCGGGATGCGGCATTGGATCGGGCCTCGGCGTCGCAGGAAAACCGGTGTTCTTAGGTTTCAAAGATGTGCCCATGGCTCAAAAAAGTGCGTTCTTGCGGGGTTTTCGATAGTCACTCATGTAGCTCTGGTTACAAACTTATACCAAGGTGACCCCAAATGAAACTGCTTCATCTCGACTCCAGTGTGCTCGGCCCCCACTCCGTCTCCAGGCAGGTCTCCGCCGCCATCGTCGACCGGCTCCGGCAGGCGACGCCCTCACTGGACATCACTTATCGCGACCTGACCCAGACCCCGCTGGCCCACCTCTCGGGATCGCACCTCGCCGCCGCGCAAGGCGCGCCCGCGCCGGCGGAACTCGGACCCGACCTCGCCGCGAGCGCAGCTGCGCTGGATGAGTTCCTGGCCGCCGACATCGTCGTGATCGGCGCGCCCATGTACAACTTCACCATTCCCAGCCAGCTCAAGGCCTGGATCGATCGCATCCTGGTGGTGGGGAAGACCTTCAAATACGGCGCAGCCGGGCCCGAGGGGCTCGCCGGCGGCAAGCGCGTGATCGTGGCGATCTCGCGCGGCGGCTATTATGGCGCGGAGACGCCGTATGCGGCCGGCGAGCATCTCGAAACCTATCTGCGCTGGGTGTTCGGCTTCATGGGCATCGCCGGCGTCGAATTCATTCCGGCCGACGGAGTCCAGGTCGGCCCGGACCACCGCGAGAAGTCGCTGGCCGGCGCCCTTCAGGCAGCCACCAGCCTGCGCGCGGCATAGTCCTCGCGAGCGCAGAACCGTCCGGCGCAACACACGATCTGCGCCGGACGACTTAAGGCTCGGAGGAGCGATCAACCGCGATAGATCGGCGCGCCGCTCGGCGAGGCCACCGCGCCGCCGTCGACGAAGATCTCCTGGCCTTGTACGTGCGCGGAATCATCGGAGGCGAGGAACAGCACCGTCTTCGCAACGTGATCGGTTTCGCCGATGCGCCCCAGAGGCGTCGACAGCGCGATCCGTTTCTCGAACGCCTTCTCGGCTTCCGGTGTTGCCGTTGCAGGTCCCCAGATCGGCGTGCGGGTCGCGCCGGGGGCGACCACGTTGACGCGGATGCCGCGCGGCGACAGCTCCGAGGCCATGATCCGCGCCATCGCGCGCACGCCGGCCTTCGCGGCGCCGTAAGCCGAGTAGCCGGGAATGCCGAGCACTGAGATCACCGAGCCGTTGAGGATGATCGAGGCATTGTCGCTGAGATAAGGCAGTGCCGCCTGCACCGTGAAGAATACGCTTGTCAGGTTCGTGCTGATGACCTTCTCGAAGACCTCGAGCGTGGCCGAGCCGAGCGGCGTGCCGCCGGCGATGCCGGCGTTGGCGAACACGATGTCAAACTTGCCGAACTTCTCGGCGCCCTGCTTGATCGCAGCTTCCGTCGCGGCGATGTCGGTGGCGTCCGCGGCGAGCGCGAGCGCGTTCGGCCCGAGCTCCTTGGCCGCCGCCTCCAGCGTCTGTTTGTTGCGTCCGGTGATCACCACCTTGGCGCCTTCGGCCACGAACAGTTTTGCGGTCGCAAGGCCAATGCCGCTGTTGCCGCCGGTGATCAGGGCCGTCTTGTTCTTAAGTCTCACGTTCGCCTCCAGTGGTTGCATCATAAAACTAAGTTGCCATCTAGGGCACATGGTTTTATCATGCAACCACACAAGCGCGTGATCGGCACACCGATCGTGCGAACGCGACAGGACCGGAACGATGGTGAAACGAACCAGCTTCGAGGGCGATGCCTGCCCGATCGCGAGGTCGCTGGACGCGCTCGGCGATTGGTGGTCGCTGCTGATCATCCGCGAGGCGCTGTTCGGCCTGCGCCGCTTCGGCGAATTCCAGAGCAAGCTCGGCATGGCCAAGAATATTTTGTCGGTCCGGCTGCGCTCGCTGGTCGACCACGGCATCCTGGCAACCGCCCCCGCCTCCGACGGCAGCGCCTACCAGGAATATGTGCTGACGCCGAAGGGCCGCGGTACCTTCCCGATCCTGGTGGCGCTCAGGCAATGGAGCGAGGAGTTCGACGACGCGCCTGAGGAGATCGCGACCATTTTGGTGGATCGCGCCAAGGGCCGCCCGGTGAAGAAGCTGGAAATGCGCGCGGAGGATGGCCGGCTGCTTAGCCCGGCGGATACGACTCTAAAGCCACGGCCGGCGTCGCGACGGCGGTCGGCGTGACGAGCCCGGCTCTCGCCACACCGTCAATGCGAGGAACCCTTGCGACGAAGCAATCCAGTCTGCCCCCCGCGGAAAGACTCTGGATTGCTTCCGCCTTCGCCAAGGCTTCGGCGGACAAGTCGCTGTGCTCGCAAATGACGGGGATAGAACGGCGCCCATATCTTGCACCGTCACCCTGAGGTGCTCGCCTCTTCGGCGAGCCTCGAAGGGCGACGGCCCGGCTGCATCCCGGCCGTGCATCCTTCGAGGCTCCCGGCGCGATGCCGCGCATCGCGCCACTCGCGCCTCAGGATGACGGGTTGGATAGTGCCCTCACGACAGCTTGCGCTTGCTCCGCAGCCTCACATGCTCGTCGGCCTCGAGCTTGGTCATGCCCAGGAGATAATGCAGCACGTCGAGCTTGTGGCGCTCGGCGAGCTTGCGCAAGGCCCCGACCTGCTCGGCGATGAAGGCGACGGCCTCGTCCACGCCGCCCTCCCCCGGTTCCTCGTGACGCGAGCCTCCCGGCGCGCCTGATGCGGCGCGCGCCCGTTTCTTTCCCGGCCTAGTCACCAGACCCCACCCGAATCCATGCCCCGCGGAAACATTACGCCGATAGCGATCGCAACTCCAAGGTGGTATTTTGCAACTTTCTCGATATGAAACTTTTCCCATCCGGGCGGCTTTCAACAGCCCTCGATTTGACAGCGAGGGCCTCACCACCCATGTTCGGGGCGAAACGGCCGACCCGAGTCCTTTCGTTTTCGGCCTCAGATTTTCCCGTAAGTTACTGGAACTACATGAATATCGTCATTGTGGAGTCGCCGGCGAAAGCCAAGACGATCAACAAATATTTGGGCTCGTCCTATGAGGTTCTGGCCTCGTTCGGCCATGTCCGCGACCTGCCCGCGAAGAACGGCTCCGTCGATCCCGACGCCAATTTCAAGATGATCTGGGAGGTCGACCCCAAGGCGGCCGGCCGGCTCAACGACATCGCCAAGTCCCTGAAGAACGCCGACCGCCTGATTCTCGCCACCGACCCTGATCGCGAGGGCGAGGCCATCTCCTGGCACGTGCTCGAGGTGCTGAAGGAAAAGCGCGCGCTGAAGGACCAGAAGATCGAGCGGGTGGTGTTCAACGCCATCACCAAGCAGGCGGTCTCGGACGCGATGAAGCATCCGCGCCAGATCGACGGCGCGCTGGTCGACGCCTATATGGCGCGCCGGGCGCTGGACTATCTGGTCGGCTTCACCCTCTCCCCGGTGCTGTGGCGCAAGCTGCCGGGCGCCCGCTCCGCCGGCCGCGTGCAGTCGGTGGCGCTGCGCCTCGTCTGCGACCGCGAGCTCGAGATCGAGAAGTTCGTCGCGCGCGAATATTGGTCGCTGATCGCGACCCTGCTCACCCCGCGCGGCGATGCGTTCGAGGCCCGCCTGGTCGGCGCCGACGGCAAGAAGATCCAGCGCCTCGACATCGGAACCGGCGCGGAAGCCGAAGACTTCAAGAAGGCGCTGGAGACGGCCGCCTACACCGTGACATCCGTCGATGCGAAGCCGGCCCGGCGCAATCCGCAGGCGCCCTTCACCACCTCGACGCTGCAGCAGGAAGCCAGCCGCAAATACGGCTTTGCGCCGGCGCACACGATGCGCATCGCCCAGCGCCTTTATGAGGGCATCGACATCGGCGGCGAGACCACCGGACTCATTACTTATATGCGTACCGACGGCGTGCAGATCGCCCCCGAGGCGATCACCCAGGCGCGCAAGGTGATCGGCGAGGATTACGGCAACGCTTACGTGCCGGACGCGCCGCGCCAGTATCAGGCCAAGGCCAAGAACGCCCAGGAAGCGCACGAAGCGATCCGCCCGACCGACATGTCGCGCCGCCCCGACAGCATGAGCCGCAAGCTCGACGCCGATCAGGCGCGACTTTATGAGCTGATCTGGAAGCGCACCATCGCGAGCCAGATGGAATCGGCCGAGCTGGAGCGCACCACCGTCGACATCACGGCCAAGGCAGGCTCCCGCACGCTGGAGCTGCGCGCCACCGGCCAGGTGGTCAAGTTCGACGGCTTCCTCGCGCTGTACCAGGAAGGCCGCGACGACGAGGAGGACGAGGATTCCCGCCGCCTGCCCGCGATGAGCCCGAACGACGCGCTCAAGCGGCAGAGCCTGTCCGTCACGCAGCATTTCACCGAACCGCCGCCGCGCTTCTCCGAGGCTTCGCTGGTCAAGCGCATGGAAGAGCTCGGCATCGGCCGGCCCTCGACCTACGCCTCGATCCTGCAAGTCCTGAAGGACCGCGGCTACGTCAAGCTGGAGAAGAAGCGCCTGCACGGCGAGGACAAGGGCCGCGTCGTGATCGCGTTCCTCGAGAGCTTCTTCGCCCGCTACGTCGAATACGATTTTACGGCCGGTCTCGAAGAGCAGCTCGACCGCATCTCCAACAACGAGATCTCCTGGCAGCAGGTGCTGAAGGATTTCTGGACGGGCTTCATCGGCGCCGTCGACGAAATCAAGGATCTGCGCGTAGCCCAGGTGCTCGACGTGCTCGACGAGATGCTGGGCCAGCACATCTATCCGCCCCGCACGGATGGCGGCGATATCAGGCAGTGCCCGAGCTGCGGCAATGGCCGGCTGAATCTCAAGGCCGGCAAGTTCGGCGCCTTCGTCGGCTGCTCGAATTATCCGGAGTGCCGCTACACTCGTCAGCTCGCCGCCGATGGCGAAGCGACCGCTGACCGTTCGCTCGGCCAGGATCCCGAGACGGGTCGCGATGTCTGGGTCAAGGCCGGCCGCTTCGGGCCCTATATCCAGCTCGGCGAGCAGAAGGATTATGAGGAAGGCGAGAAGCCGAAGCGCGCCGGCATTCCGAAGGGCACCTCGCCCGGCGATGTCGAGCTCGAGCTTGCGCTGAAGCTATTGTCGCTGCCGCGCGAGATCGGCAAGCATCCGGAGACCGGTCAGCCCATCACCGCCGGGCTCGGCCGCTTCGGGCCGTTCGTCAAGCATGAGAAGACCTATGCCAGCTTGGAGGCCGGCGACGAAGTATTCGACATCGGCCTCAACCGCGCAGTGACGCTGATCGCGGAGAAGGTCGCCAAGGGCCCGAGCCGCCGGTTCGGCGCCGATCCCGGCAAGGCGATCGGCGATCATCCCTCGCTCGGCACCGTCACCGTGAAGAGCGGCCGCTACGGCGCCTATGTCACCGCGGGCGGCGTCAACGCGACGATCCCCGCCGAGTTCGAAAAGGACACCGTCACGCTGGCCCAGGCGATTGCGCTGATCGACGAGCGCGCAGCCAAAGGCGGCGGCAAGAAGCCGAAGAAGGCGGCGAAGCCGGCCAAGGCCAAGAAGACTACGGCGAAGGCTGCGGACGGCGATGACGCCGCACCGAAACCGAAAAAGGCCGCCGCGAAGAAGGCGGCCAAAACCAAATCCGAATCCACCAGCAAGGCGCGCGCAGCCGTGTCGTCGACCGCAAAAACGTCGCCGACCAAGGCCGCCGCCCCCAAGGCTCCGGCCAAGAAGAGCGCCGGCAAGACTTGAGATCAAGAATTAGAGGTTAAGTGAAACGCAAGAATGACCGTGGCTTTCCCGACAGGCAAGCCATCGTCGCCTTCATCAAGGCAAATCCCGGAAAGGTCGGGACCCGCGAAATTGCGCGCGAGTTCGGCCTGAAGAACGCCGATCGCGTCGAGCTCAAGCGCATATTGCGCGAGCTCGCCGACGACGGAACCATCAAGAAGAAGCGCCACAAGGTGTCCGAGCCGGACGCGCTGCCGCCGACGCTGGTCGCCGACATTACCGGCCGCGACGCCGACGGCGAATTGATCGCCTCCCCCACCGAATGGGACGAGGTCGAGAGTGGCGAGCCCCCCAAAATCCGCATCCAGATGCCGCGCCGGCCGAAGCCAGGCACCGTCGCCGGCGTCCGCGATCGCGTGCTGCTGCGCGTCGAGCGCACGGACGACACCGAAGGCCCGGCCTATCGCGGCCACATCATCAAGGTTTTCGACAAGGCCAAGAGCCGCATCCTCGGCGTGTTTCGCAGTCTGCCCGAAGGCGGCGGACGGCTCGTCCCCGTCGACAAGAAGGCCGCGGACCGCGAGTTGAACATCGCCCCGGCCGACACACACGGCGCGCAGGACGGCGATCTCGTCAGCGTCGACATCGTCCGCACGCGCAGCTTTGGGCTGGCGTCCGGTCGCGTGAAGGAGAAGCTCGGCTCGGTCAAGTCGGAGAAGGCGATCAGCCTGATCGCGATCTACGCCCACGACATCCCGCTGCAATTCTCGCCTGCCGCCGAGCGCGAGGCAGAAGCCGCTGAGCCCGCGAACCTGAAGGGCCGCGAGGATTGGCGCGACGTGCCGCTTCTCACCATCGATCCGCCCGACGCCAAGGATCACGACGACGCGGTGCATGCTGAGGCCGATCCCGATCCCAACAACAAGGGCGGCTTCATCGTCAACGTCGCCATTGCCGATGTCAGCTTCTACGTACAGCCGGGCAGCGCGCTCGACCGCGACGCGCTCGATCGCGGCAATTCGGTCTACTTCCCCGACCGCGTCGTGCCGATGCTGCCCGAGCGCATCTCCAACGATCTCTGCTCGCTGGTGCCGGGCGAGCCGCGTGGCGCGCTCGCGGTTCGGATGGTGCTCGGCCCCGATGGCCGCAAGCGCTCGCACAGCTTCCACCGCATCCTGATGCGCTCGGCGGCGAAGCTGAGCTACGCGCAGGCGCAGGCCGCGATCGACGGACGGCCCGACGACACCACCGGCCCCCTGCTCGATCCGATCTTGCGGCCGCTCTACGCCGCCTATGCCTGCGCCAAGCGCGCGCGCGACGAGCGCGATCCGCTCAATCTCGATCTGCCTGAGCGCAAGATCCTCTTGAAGAGCGACGGCACGGTCGACCGCGTCGTGGTGCCCGAACGTCTCGATGCGCACAAGCTGATCGAGGAGTTCATGATCCTCGCCAACGTTGCAGCCGCCGAGATGCTGGAGAAGAAGTCGCTCCCGCTAATCTACCGCGTGCACGACGAGCCGACCTTGGAGAAGGTCCACGCGCTCGCCGAATTTCTGGAGACGCTCGACGTTCCCTTCGCCAAATCAGGCGCGCTGCGTCCCACCACATTCAACCGCGTGCTGGCCCAGCTCGAAGGCCATGATTACTATCCGCTGGTCAGCGAGGTCGTGCTGCGTGCCCAGGCGCAGGCCGAATACTCGTCCGAGAACTACGGGCACTTCGGCCTGAATTTGCGCCGCTACGCGCATTTCACCTCGCCAATCCGCCGCTATGCCGACCTCGTGGTGCATCGCGCGCTGGTCCGCGCGCTCGGCCTCGGCGAAGGCGCCCTGCCCGACAGCGAGACGCCGGAAACCTTAAGCGAGGTCGCAGCCCACATCTCGGTGACCGAGCGGCGCGCGATGAAGGCGGAACGCGAGACCGTCGACCGGCTCATTGCCCATCACCTGGCTGATCGCATCGGCGCGAGTTTCCAGGGCCGGGTCTCCGGCGTCACCCGCGCCGGCCTGTTCGTCAAGCTCGCTGAGACCGGCGCCGACGGCCTGATCCCGATCCGATCCCTCGGCACGGAATATTTCAACTATGACGAGAGCCGACACGCCCTCGTCGGCACGCGCAGCCGCACCATGTATCAGCTGGGGGACGTGGTCGACGTCCGCCTGATCGAAGCAGCGCCGATCGCGGGCGCGCTGCGCTTCGAGCTGCTGTCGTCCTCCAGTGAGACCGCGCCGCGCGAACGCAGGTCATCCGGTCCGCAGCGCCGCCCCTCATTCAAGGCGCATCCCGGACGCAGCCCGGATAGAAAACGCAAGCCGCCGAAGCCAAAATCCGGCAAACCGAAGAAGGGCCAGGGAAAGAATAAAGGAAAGAACAAGGGAAAAGGTGGCGGTAAAAAGGGCAAAGCATGGTGACGATGAGCACGGCCCCAAAAATCTGGACGCGCGAGACGGGTCTCGTCGAGAAGCGCGATCTCTTGACGGCGATGAAGCGCGGCTTTCGCGGCCGCTGCCCGCGCTGTGGCGAGGGCAAGCTGTTCCGCGCCTTCCTGAAGACCGCAGACGATTGCGCCAAATGCGGCCTCGATTTCACGCCGCACCGCGCCGACGATCTGCCCGCCTATCTCGTCATCGTCATCGTCGGTCACATCGTGGTGCCCACGATCCTCTGGATCGAGACCAATTACACGACGCCGGTCTGGCTCAGCTTCGCGGCCTATCTGCCCTTCACCTTCGTCGCCTCGCTTGCGCTGCTGCAGCCGGTCAAGGGAGCTGTGGTCGGCCTGCAATGGGCTCTGCGCATGCACGGGTTTGACGAGAACCCTCCGGATGGTATTCCGCCTGTGTAAGCAAGAAGCAAAAAGCGTTTGGGTGAGGACATGACGGATATTGCGCAGGTCGCGGAGAAGGCCAAGGTCCACGAGGAAAAGGAAGCCGATCATCATCCCTATTTCCGTCCGAGGGATGCGGCAACGCTGATCCTGGTCGACCGCAGCGGCGCCATTCCGAAGGTGCTGGTCGGCAAGCGCCACGACAAGGTGGTGTTCATGCCCGGCAAGTTCGTCTTCCCGGGCGGACGCGTCGACAAGGCCGACTATCGCGTGCCCTGCGCTGCGCCCATCACCGCCGAGCTGGAGGCCAATCTCGCCAAGGGCAGCCCGAAGACGCCGGCCTCGCGCGCGAAGTCGCTCGCCATTGCCGCGATCCGCGAGGCCTGCGAAGAAACCGGTCTCTGCCTCGGGCGCACGGCCGAGGGCAAAGTGTCAAAGCTCGACGGGCCCTGGAAGCCGTTCGCCGATGCAGGCCTCCTGCCCGATCCCTCCAGCCTGTTCCTGATCGCGCGCGCGATCACTCCGCCCGGCCGCGTCAAGCGGTTCGATACGCGCTTCTTCACCGCGGACGCCTCCGCGATCACCCACCGCGTCGACGGCGTGATCCATGCCGATGCCGAACTGGTCGAGCTGGTCTGGGTCGAGCTCGGCTCGAAGCCGCTGGCCGATTTGCATCCGATGACGCGCAACGTGCTCAACGAGCTCCACACCCGCCTTGCCACCGGCCCGCTGCGCCACGATGCGCCAGTCCCGTTCTTCCATTTCTACGGCGGCAAGATGCAGAAGGATATTTTGGGCTAGTCAGTCCGCGTCCGGCTCGGTGCCGACATAATCGCGCGCCGGCAGCTTGAGGACGCGGCCGATCTCGCTTGCGAGCTGATCGGCCTCCTCACGACGCGTGAAGCTCTGAAGCGTGATCGGCTCGATGCCCTTGTTGCCGCAGAGATTGACGTCGTACGTCGTCAGATCCGTGTCGTAGTCGTCGGTGACGCTGATGAAGTGATAGTCGGCGAGATTGCGCGACGAGCGGATGTTCAGCGGGCCGAACTGCCTGGTGATCACGATCTGGCGCAGCGTCTCGTTGAGCACGACGAAGTAGCGGAACGTCAGCAGGATGATGCCGGGGATGCCGACGAGCAGCCCGAACCCCGTGAACACCAGCACCGGCACGAGATCGTCGGCGAGCCTTCCAAAACCGAAAAAGTCCTGGCGCAGGCCGAGCGCAACGTTCCACAGCAGATAGCCACTTGCCGCCAGCAGCGGCAGCGACAACAGCCGGCCGACCCATGGCATGGGCCGGTCGATGCGGACGATGCCGCCGTCCACGGTCATTGCGCCGGCCATTGAAGCGTCTCCTCGCGGGGTCATGGCTTGGTCGGCGCGAGCAGCGGATTGGTTCGACGTGACGCCTCGATGCGGGCTGGTCAAGCTGCTCTGGGTCGAGCTCGGCTCAAAACCGCTCGCCGATCTGCATCCGATGACGCGCAAGCTGCTCAACGCGACAGCCCGCTCCGCCGCGATGCGCCGGTGCCGTTCTTCCATTTCTATGGCGGAAAGATGCGACGAGATGTGCTAGGTGAAGGGAAAGAGCGCTTGAACAACCGGAGGATCGGATGATGCGCTTCGTAAGGCCTCTGCTCGCTTCCGTGGCGTTGTGCGGCCTGCTCTCGCCGCCCGCCCGTGCGGAGCTCGACGTCGCCAGATTGAAGCAAACCATCGAAACCGCCTTCGAGAGCGAATACCCGAAGCTCGACGCGCTCTATAAGGACATCCACGCCCATCCCGAGATTGCCTTCCAGGAGGAGAAGACCGCAGCGAAACTCGCCGGCGAGATGCGTGCGATTGGTTTTGAAGTCACCGAGCACGTCGGCAAGACGGGCCTTGTTGCCATCTACAGGAACGGTGACGGTCCCACCATCATGGTTCGCACCGAGCTCGATGCGCTGCCCATGGAGGAGAAGACCGGCCTGCCCTATGCCAGCCGCGACAAGCAGATCTGGCAGGGCCGCGAGACATTCGTCGCCCATAGCTGCGGCCATGACATCCACATGGCGAGCTGGGTCGGCACGGCGAAGACCCTGGTCGGCATCAAGGACCAGTGGCACGGTACGCTGATGTTCATCGCGCAGCCCGCCGAGGAAGAGGTCGCGGGCGCAAGGGCGATGATCGCCGATGGCCTGTTCACCCGCTTTCCGAAACCCGATGCGGGGTTTGCCCTGCACGACGGCAGTGGAGCCTACGGCTCCGTCACCTACAGGGTCGGGGTCGGATCGTCGAATGTCGACGGTCTGTTCATCAGATTCGTCGGCCGCGGCGGCCATGGCGCGATCCCGCAGGCGACGATCGATCCCGTGATGATGGCATCGCGCTTCGTCGTCGACGTCCAGAGCGTGATCAGCCGCGAGAAGGACCCGACCGAATTCGGCCTTGTCACCATCGGCGCGATCCACGCCGGCACCGCCGGCAACATCATCCCCGACGAGGCCAGGGTGATCGGCACGATCCGCAGCTTCAAGCCGCAGGTGCGCGCGAGGATGCTGGCCGGGATCGAGCGGACGGCGAAAGCGGCGGCGGCGATGGCGGATGCACCGGCGCCTGAAATCCACCTCGACGAAGGGACCAAGGCGGTGGTGAACGATGCCGCTGTGGTCGGCCAGGCCGAGCGGGTGCTGAAAGCGGCCTTCGGCGACAAGTTCAACGTCAGCCCTGCGAACACGACCAGCGAAGACTACTCGGAATATGTCAACGCCGGCGTGCCGTCGATGTTCTTCAACATCGGCGTTTATGAGCCCGACCGCGTCGCCGCCGCGCGCAATGGCAGCGGCCCGCCGCTTCCCGGCAATCACTCGCCGCAATTCGCCCCGGTGCCGAAACCGACCATCCAGACCGGCGTCACCGCGATGACGCTCGCCGTGCTGAGCGCCTTCGATCAAAGGGCTCGGGGGCAGTAGTCCTCTCGCCTCGGTGTCTGCGGCTTGATCGATTCTCAGATGCGCAATTGCATCTCGCCGCGACGTGGCGGCCCGGAATGACGCGAACGTGCTGAGGTTTGATCGAAAAACGAAAAAATCTTCCCGCCTCCCCCGATGGCGGAGTTCCGCCGCATGCCTATGTCTTCCCGAGCGTCACCAAGAACGGACACCGGGCGATGGCACAACGGCAACTCAAGCTTGGCGCGTTCATGCGCCCGATCAGCATCCACACCGGCGCCTGGCGCTATCCCGGGGCCTGGCCGGACGCCAATTTCAACTTCTCGCACATCAAGACGCTGATCCAGAAGCTCGAGGCCGGCAAGTTCGACGCCTTCTTCATGGCCGATCACCTCGCTGTGCTGAACATGCCGGTCAATGCGCTCAAGCGCAGCCACACCGTGACATCGTTCGAACCGTTCACGCTGCTGTCGGCGCTCTCGGCGGTCACCGAGCGGATCGGCCTGATCGCGACGGGCTCGACCACGTTTGACGAGCCCTACCACGTCGCGCGCCGCTTCGCCTCGCTCGATCATCTCAGCGGCGGCCGCGCCGGCTGGAATATCGTCACGACATCGAACCCGGACGCGGCCCTGAATTTCGGCCTCGATGATCACATGGAGCATGCCGAGCGCTACAAACGCGCCCGCGAGTTCTACGATGTCGTCACGGGCCTGTGGGATTCCTTCGCCGACGACGCCTTCGTGCGCGATGTCGAGAGCGGGCTATTTTTCGATCCCGCGAAGATGCACACGCTCGACCACAACGGCAAATATCTGAAGGTGCGCGGCCCCCTCAACATTGCCCGTCCCGTGCAGGGCTGGCCGGTGATCGTGCAGGCCGGCGCCTCCGAAGACGGCAAGCAGCTCGCGGCAGAGACGGCGGAAGCCGTGTTCACCGGCGGCGGCAGCCTCGCCGACGGACAAAAGCTCTATGCCGACATCAAGGGCCGCATGGAGAGGATCGGCCGCGATCCCGAGCATCTGAAGATCCTGCCCGGCGCCTTCGTCGTGGTTGGCGACAGCGTCGATGAAGCCAAGGAGAAGCGCGCGCTGCTCGACAGCCGCGTGCATTACGACAGCGCCATCGCCTCGCTCTCGGTCATCCTCGGCACCGATGCCTCCGGCTTCGATCCCGACGGACAACTGCCTGACATCCCCGAGACCAATGCCAGCAAGAGCGGCCGGCAGCGCATGGTCGACCTCGCCAAGCGCGACAAGCTCACCGTGCGCCAGCTCGCTCAGCGCGTCGGCGGCTATGGCGGGCTGTCCTTCGTCGGCACGGCCAAAACCATCGCCGACCAGATGGAGGAATGGCTGGTCGGGCGCGGCTCCGACGGCTTTAACATCATGTTCCCGTTCCTGCCCGCCGGCCTCGACGATTTCGTCGACAAGGTCGTCCCCGAGCTGCAGCGGCGCGGGATTTTCCGGAAAGAGTATGAAGGGCCCACTTTGAGGGAGAATCTGGGCTTGCCACGGCCGAAAAACCGGTTCTTCGAGGGGTAATCGGGCCGTTTTGGGGGGCTTTTGCCGCTAGAGCCCCGTACGGGGGCTCTAGGTTGTTGTTTTTGACGCGTTTTCTTGACGCGAACCGGTGCCCACTTCGCTTGAAAACGCTTCGAAACCTTGACATCAGGCGGTTTCTGGCTAGGTTGCCGGCCAACGCGGGCCGTTTGGCCGGCTCCAGATTCCCTTCATTCCTGAGGTTCTGAACATGGCCAAAGCGGTCACCATCAAGGTCAAGCTCGTGTCCTCGGCCGACACCGGCTTCTACTACGTCGCCAAGAAGAATTCGCGCACCATGACCGACAAGCTGGTCAAGAAGAAGTACGATCCCGTGGCGCGCAAGCACGTCGAATTCCGCGAAGCCAAGATCAAGTAAGATCGCGGACAAGCTGCTGAGTTTTGCGGGGCCCTCACGGGCCCCGTTTTTCTTTACCTATCCTTCTCCGTTATCCTGAGGCGCGAGCCGTGCGATGCAAAGCATCGCGCGGAGAGCCTCGAAGGATGAACGGCCGAGATGCGGCCGGGCTGTCGCCCTTCGAGGCTCGCCCTGCGGGAAACCGCAGGACGAGCACCTCAGGGTGACGGTCAGAGAGCGCAAGCCGCCGCCACATCGGCGCGCTGCGCTGCAGAGTCGTTCCCAACCGCTTCGCTTCCGCCTTCGTTCTTCGAGCTTCGGTGGACAAGCCGCCCAGCAAGCGCATTCTCTTGTTGGTTGCCATGGCGATGGCGAATTTATCGCTAAGCGATCCCTCAACCCCCGGTTGCTCAATCCTAAATGTCTGTTACCGTGCACATACCGGCACGGAATTTCCGTCCGGATTTGGGAAGGACATGGTCATGAGATTGTCATCGAGCCTTGTCGTGCCTTCAACCATCGCAGCCTTGTCGACTATCCTGCTGTGCGCCCCGGCCGCATCGCAAATCCCGACCGGCTCCGCCGCCACGCTTCCCCCTGTCACGGTCGATGCGCCGAAACAGGTGGCAAAGCCGCACGTGTCGGAGCGGGGAGCAAACACAACGGCGCCGCGTCGGACTGCGTCAACCACTCGAACGGCAACCGCGCGCACGCCTTCCTATGCACCGGGTTCTGTGATGGGGAGGATAGCCAGCCTGGAGAAAGTCGCCAGCAGCTGCAACGGTGGCTGTGCATCAAGCTTCCGGCACGGCAAGGAGCCGTGGATCGGATGCAGCGAGTCGGGCGGCAATGTGAACTATGGACCCTTCTCGCCAACGTGCCGAGACACCATCACCCATTCATCCTACGAGAATTGCGTCGAGACGAAGGTGTTCCTGGGCGAGTTTCGAAACAGAGCCCACTGGTTTTGCAGCAGCCTGCAGGCCGGCAACAGGTTCAAGGTCGCCGATCTCAAGCGCTCAGGACATCGCTAGTCCATACCGCTCGCCGATTGCTGCAAGCGCTTATCCCGATCCGTCATCCTGAGGTGCGAGTGGCGCGATGCAAGAGCATCGCGCCGGGAGCCTCGAAGGATGAACGGTCGAGATGCAGCCGCGCCGTCGCCCTTCGAGGCTCGCCGAAGGCGAGCACCTCAGGGTGACGGTGTAAGCCCAGAAGCCTACGCCGCCTTCAGCACTGGCGTCGGCGGTTGCGACGGCCTGACAAGCGCGAACGCCACCTGCACGATGCCCCCTGCCAAGCCGAGCGCCACGCCGATGCGCCAGGCCATGGTGTAGGAGCCGAGCGCGTCGTAGAGCACTCCTCCTCCATAGGCGCCGAGGAAGCTGCCGATCTGGTGGCTCATGAAGGCGAGGCCCTGGATCATCGCCTGCCAGCGCAGGCCGAACATCTCGGCGACCGCGCCCGCGACCAGCGGCCCGACGCCCATCCAGAGGAAGCCCATGATGGCGCCGAACAGCAGCGTCGAGAACGGCGTTGCCGGCAGCATGAAGTACCAGGCGAGCGCCAGCGAGCGCAGGATGTAGATCGCGCCCAGCAGCGCCAGCTTGTTCCAGCGTTGGCCCGCCCAGCCGAAGAACAGCGAGCCGAGCACATTGAAGCCGCCGATCATGCCGAGCGTCTGCGCGCTCAGCATCGGATCGAGGCCGCAGATCGCGAGGTACGACGGCAGATGCGTGGTGAGGAAGACCAGTTGCATGCCGCAGACGAGATAGGCGCAGGTCATCACCACGAAGGAGGCATTGCCGAACGCGGTCCTCGCCGCGGTCGCAGCCGTGGCATCGTCGATCTCGTCGGCAGCCGGCTTCGGCAGCGGGACCTGGTCGACGCGCCCCGCGTACCACGCGGCCGGAATCATCAGCACCGACATGACGACGAAGCCGACAAGTCCGACGCGCCAGCCAAACCCCTCATTGAGCATCTGTCCGATCGGCGCCGACAGCAGCGCGCCGAGCGAACCCGCGCCGGAGACAATGCCGAGCACAGTCGAGCGCACCGTTTCGGGCACCGCGCGCGCCGCCACCGACATCGCGATAGCGGCCGCAGTGCAGGCCAGCGATGTGCCGATCAGCACGCCCGCGCCGATCATGATGCTGACGAGGCCGTTCGCGGTCGCCATCAGAATGAGGCCCACGATGTACATCAGCGCGCCGACGATCATGATCGGGCGGAAGCCGTAGCGAACCGTCATCGCGCCGGCGAGCGGCTGGAGGAAGCCCCAGGCGAGGTTCTGCACCGCCAGCGCCAGCGTGAAATCCGAGATCGAAATGTGGATGTCGTGGGTCAGCGGCTGCATGAAGATGCCGAGGCTCTGCCGCAGCCCCATGCTCAGCGTCAGCATGATCGAGGCGCCGATCAGGATGGGCAATGTCGGACGCAGGACCTGCAGCAGGGGCATTTTCGTCTCCCTCGGGGGCACGGCGCAAATGCCGTCGTCTGAAATATCGGTTGATTTTGGTTACACAGACCTGTGTACTTAGGCTATGTTGCGCCCCAGCTGTCAAGCCAAGAGGATGCGCGTCGCTGCATGGCTCCCCCGCCCGCCCCACAGACGATGAAAGAGCGGATCCTTGAGACCGCCGACAAGCTGTTCTATCTGCAGGGCATTCGCGCCGTCGGCGTTGACACCATCGCGGCCGAGATCGGCATCTCCAAGCGCACGCTCTACAACCACTTCCCGTCCAAGGACGCGCTGATCGCGGCATACCTCGAGCGCCGCTTCGTGCACGCATCCCCCTCGGACAAGCCGCCGGCCGAACAGATCCTCGGCACCTTCGATTCGCTGGAGCGGCGGTTTGCGGCCAAGGACTTTCGCGGCTGCCCGTTCGTGAACGCGGTTGCTGAGCTGGGCCCTCAGGACCGCGCCGTGAAGAAGATCGCGGTCGCCTTCAAGGAAAGCCGCCGCCTCTGGTTTCGCGACCGCCTGAACGAGCTCGGTGTAGCCGAGGCGGACGCGCTCGCAACGCAGCTGGTGCTGCTGGTCGACGGCTCGATCGCGCAGGACCTCGTGCGGGATGATCCGGCAATGGCAAGAGCTGCGAAGGAAGCGGCGAAGGTGCTGTTGCGGAATGCAGGGGTGGATGTGGGGAAGCCGGCGGAGAAGCGACGCAAGCCGACGCCACAATAACCCTCGCCGCATCGTTCGGTGTCATCACCCGCGAAAGCGGGTGATCCAGTATTCCAGAGGCAGCTGTGATTGAATCGAGAGGCCGCGGCGTTCCCCGCTTTCGCGGGGAATGACAGCGGAGTTTGTGGAGGAAGCGTGGACGCCTGACTACACGTCAGGCCATTTCGCGACGCTACCAACATCCTCCCTGTTTTGCCCGACGGGTCAAACGGCGCGACGGTCCGCGCAAGCTATCTTTGCCGCGCACGTAACCCGTTGATCCGGCTAGCGCCGGCTACTGTGCATGGGGTTGTTTTCGCGAATTTTGCGAGGGCGGCCCTCACGCCGCCTGCGATACCACGCGGTTGCGCCCGTCGTGCTTGGCCCGATACAGCGCGGTGTCGGCGCGCTTGAGCACGTCAGCGACCGCCTCGCCCTTCTGCTCCAGCGTGGTGAGGCCGATCGAGATCGTGACCTCGATGCGCTTGGCGCCTTTGTGGATCGCGAACGGCTCGCCCGCGATCGAGCGGCGCAGGCGCTCGGCGACCATGCCGGCGACGTGGAGATCGGTCTCCGGCATCACGATGACGAACTCCTCGCCGCCATAGCGGCAGGCAAGGTCAATACCGCGGATCGACTTGCGCACCCGCACCGCGAATTCACGCAGCACGTCGTCGCCGGCGTCGTGGCCGTAATTGTCGTTGATCGACTTGAAGAAGTCGATGTCCAGGATCATCAGCGCCAGCGGCTTGCCGCGGGTCGAAGCCTGCTCGGCGAGCGTCGCCAGATGGCTCTCCATGTAGCGGCGATTGTGCAGGCCGGTGAGCGCGTCCGTGATCGCCATCTCGATCGAGTTCTGCACATTGTCGCGCAGATGATCGGTATAGCGGCGGCGGCGGATCTGGGTGCGGGCCCGCGCCAGCAGCTCGGTCTTGTCGATGGGGCGCAGCAGATAGTCATTGACGCCGATCTCGAGGCCGCGGAGCAGCCGCGTCGAGTTCTCGGGGTCCGCAATCGCCAGGATCGGCACATGGCGCGTGCGCTCCAGCGAGCGCGCCTGGCTGCAGAGCCTCAGGCCGTCGAAATTGTTGAGGTCGAGCGAGACGATCAGCAAATCGTAATTGCCCTCGGCGGCGTGGAACAGCGCCTCCGTCGGGTTCGGCTCGACGTCGATGGTGTGCTCGGCGGCGAGGATCGTCGCCAGCCGCTCGTAGGAGGACGGACGGTCGTCGACCAGCAGGATGCGGCCGCCCTTGCCGGTGTCGGCCACGGCGCTGCGCTCGGGTGCCTGCATGCCGATCTCGAGCGAGGTGATGGCGCGCATGCGCAGCTCGTCGGTCATCATCTTCAGCCGCGTCAACGAGCGCACCCGCGCGATCAGAACGACGTCGGAGACGGGTTTGGTCAGGAAGTCGTCGGCGCCCGCTTCCAGCCCCCGGTTACGGTCGGACGGACTGTCGAGCGCCGTCACCATCACGACGGGAATGTGGTGCGTGGCCGGATCGCTCTTGAGGCGGCGGCAAACTTCAAAACCGTCGATGTCGGGCATCATCACGTCGAGCAGGATGATGTCGCATTCAGCGCGATGACAGATCGCCAGCGCCTCGGTGCCGTTCGAGGCGGTCATCACGTCGAAATATTCGGCGGACAGGCGGGCTTCGAGGAGTTTGACGTTGGCAGGGACGTCATCGACGACCAGGATACGCGCGGACACTGTGAACTCACTTCCTATCCGATAAAACGCCGGACCGTCTCAATGAATTTGCCGACCGAGATCGGCTTGGACAAATAGGCCTCGCAGCCGCCCTCGCGGATGCGCTCTTCGTCACCCTTCATCGCGAACGCCGTGACCGCGACGACGGGAATGGCGCGCAGCTCCGGATCGTCCTTGATCCAGCGCGTCACCTCGAGGCCGGAGACCTGCGGCAATTGGATATCCATCAGCACGAGGTCGGGCCGCATCTTGCGAACGAGGTCGAGCGCCTCGTAGCCGTTGCTGGTGCCGGAGGTCTGGTAGCCGTGCGCCTCCAACAGGTCGCGGAAGAGCTTCATGTTGAGCTCGTTGTCTTCCACGATCAGGACGGTCTTAGCCATCCCGCCCTCCTGATTGGTCCGAAGGACCCATACATGTAACGCCTCAGGCGCCGCTCGCCGGCGCTTCGAAAACTGGATTCAAACTAGCCTCAGATTCGCTTGAGTTTCGTTAAACCCGAGGGTCGACTTTCTGCGATGTGGTTTCCAGTTGCTTGCCTGGGGTCGGAAGACTCAGGGCCGAGACTCGGGCATGATGATTCCAAATTAGAGACCGAAAGTTAACGGAAAGGCAAACCGTCCCCTTGAAAAAGCCTGTTCACAACCCCCGCGAAGTCGCTGAAATCGTTGCGATTCAGGCGCTCTCTTTCGTTGCGAGCGATCCCGAGCGGCTGGGCCTGTTTCTGGCCGAGACAGGGGTCGGTCCGGAGACCCTGCGCAATGCCGCCGCGGACCCCAATTTCCTGCTCAGCGTGCTCGATTTCGTGCTGCGCGATGACGCCACTGTGAAGGCCTTTGCCTCGACCGCGGAACTGCATCCGACCAACGTCGCGGCGGCGCGGCAGGTCCTCGGCGACGCGCTCGGCGACCCCTCCTGGGAGCGCGACGTGCCGTGACCGTTCCCGACCCGGCCGGGCCTCGTTGCTTCTGCCGGGATTGTTCGGCCGATCTCGACATGGGCGTGCGGCGCTGTTCCGCCTGCGGTTCCCCTCGCCTCGTCCGCCACCGCGCGCTCGCGGGCCTGACCATCGCCCACATCGACTGCGACGCCTTCTATGCGACGGTCGAGAAGCGCGACAATCCTGACATTGCCGACAGGCCGGTCATCATCGGCGGGGGAAAACGCGGCGTGGTGTCGGCCGCCTGCTACATCGCCCGCACCTACGGCGTGCGCTCGGCCATGCCGATGTTCAAGGCGTTGGAAGCCTGCCCGCACGCGACCGTGATCCCGCCGGATATGGCCAAATATGTCCGCGTCGGCCGCGAGGTGCGTCAGGCCATGCAGGCGCTGACGCCGCTGGTCGAGCCGCTCTCGATCGACGAGGCCTTCCTCGATCTCTCCGGCACCGAACGGGTGCACGGCATGATCCCGGCAAAGGTGCTGGCGCGCTTTGCCCGCGACGTCGAGCGCGACATCGGCATCTCCGTCTCGGTCGGCCTGTCCTGCAACAAGTTTTTGGCCAAGATCGCCTCCGACCTCGACAAGCCGCGGGGCTTCGCCGCGCTCGACCAGGAGGAAGCGCGATCGATGCTTGCCGAGAAGCCCGTCGGCTTCATCTTCGGCGTCGGACCTGCGACGCAGGAGCGCCTGGTGCAGCGCGGCTTCCGCATCATCGCCGATCTGCAGAAGGCCGACGAGATCGAGATGATGCGGCAGTTTCCGAGCGATGGCCGCCGGCTCTGGCGCCTCGCCCGCGGCATCGACGACCGCCGCGTCGAGCCCGATCGCGGCGCCAAGACCATTTCGAGCGAAACCACCTTCGAGACCGACATCCGCGATTTCGCGACGCTGGAGAAGATCCTGTGGCGGCTGTGCGAGAAGACCTCGTCGCGGCTCAAGAGCAGCGAGCTTGGCGGCTCGACCGTCACGCTGAAGCTGAAGACCGCAGATTTCCGCCAGCGCACGCGCTCGCAGTCGATCGCGGCCCCGACCCAGCTCGCCGCAAAGATCTTTGCGATCTGCCGCGAGATGCTGGCCAAGGAGATCGACGGCACCGCCTTCCGCCTGATGGGCGCCGGCGTCAGCGCGCTGCGCGAGGGTTCGCCCGCCGACGACACCGACATGCTCGACCGCCGCGCCGCCCACGCCGAGCGCGCGGTGGACAGCCTGCGCAAGAAATTCGGCAGCGCCGCGGTGATCCGCGGGATCGCGTATGAGGGCCCGGAGAAGGCGCAGGAGTGATCGGGACCTGTTCTGCTCAGTCGCGTTCAAAGATCCGTGCACCCGGATAGGCGCGCCTGGCATACTGAACGACCAGCTGCCGATCCTGCGTTTCCAGGAACGGAGTTCGGATCTGACAAGACCCGACAATGAGGTGCCACAAACCGTTGAGCTTTCGAATGACGACATTCATTGAGCTTCCTCGTAGTGACCCGAGTGGACTCAAATTGTAAGAATCCGCCGCCGTCACTCAATTGTACGAGCGTAAGGTCGGCGTATGAGAAGGCTTAGAGGAGATATACAAAGGTATGTTGGCCAAGGCTTCAGGGGTTGGCCCGTGACAGGGGAACGCGATCTCGACGCGCTGCTGAGCAACATGAAGCCGGAGATGCTGAACGGCACCTTCGTGTTCTGCGCGATACCGCAGAACGAGCCCGTGCCCGCAGGGCTCAATCCGCTGCTGACATTTCGCGAGCAGGAAGGCACGACGCTAGTGATCTCTCGCGAAGAGGCTGAAGCGGCGGGGCTGCGCTACGCATTCCCCTCACGCCTGATCACCCTGACGGTTCACTCTGCGCTCGATGCGGCGGGCTTCCTGGCCGCGATCACGGCCCGTCTCGCTGAAGCCGGCATCAGCGTGAACGCGGTGTCGGCCTTTCACCACGACCATCTCTTTGTGCCCGCCGACAGGGCCGACGAAGCAATGGCCGTCCTGCGAGAGGCGTCCAAAGCGAAGCACGTGTAGCCCGGATGGAGCGCAGCGAAATCCGGGGCAGTGCGTCCTCAGCGGCAGACTTCCCGGATTGCGCTGCGCTCCATCCGGGCTACGAAAATCAATCCGCGACCGCCACCGCCTCGATTTCGATCAGCCATTCCGGCGCTGCGAGCGCGGAGACGCCGACCAGGGTCGACGCCGGCGGCTCCATGCCTTCGAAGAAGGCCGAGCGGGCCTTGCCGATGATCGGGCGCAGCTCCGGCCTGTAGTTCACGACGAAGGTCGTGATCTTCACGATGTTGGAATAGCTCGCACCGGCCGCTTTCAGCGCGTGTCCGAGATTCTGCATCACCTGCGTGGTCTGCGCGGCGATATCGCCCTCACCGACGATCCGCCCCTCCTCGTCCACCGACACCTGGCCCGAAATGTAGATGGTGCGCGCGCCGGTGGCGGTGACGACGTGCGAATAAGCGGGATTGTGATGCAGGCCGCTGGGACGGAGATGATCGAGCTTGGGCATGGGCTGGCTCCCTGAGGTTTTTGGTTAGGAGGGAGCGTAGCGGGAGATCATGACAAGAGCTAGATGCGACGCGCAACACTCGTGCACCGTCATCCTGAGGTGCGCGCCATGCGACGCGAAGCGGCGTATGGGAAGCCTCGAAGGATGCACGGCCCCGCTGATACGGCCGGGCCGTCGCCCTTCGAGGGCCGCTGAAGAAGCGGCCACCTCAGGGTGACGGTGATGGTGTGCGCGGTACGCAGCTGTAGCAACAATCCCTCAATTACAGGGCTTGCTGTCCTTGACGTCGAACTTGCCCATCGCGCCGGAAATGACAAAGTCGTTGTAATCGAGCACGAGCTGGCGCGAGACGCCGTTTTCGTAGAGTTCGAACGCCATCGCATAGACCGGCGTCTGCTCGCCCTCTTTCTGCTGGGCCTCGCGGTCGAAATAGCTGACCGTGACGGGCCAGCGCTTGAGCGATTTCATGTGCTCGTCGGAGGTCGACGGATCCGGCGCGGCGGCGCGGTCCGCGGGGATCGGCTGGCCGATCACGGTCAGCGTGTTGTAGACCTTCTGGCCGTCGTCGGAGCCGTCATAGACGGAGAGCTCGAGCAGCGGCTTGCCGTCCTTGGCGGCGGCGATGATGCGCTGGATCTGCTCGGTCGGGAACACGATCTTGCCGTCGAGCGTGAAATTCTTGGGCGCCGGCAGCTTCAGCTTGACATTGATGTGGTCGCCGTCGCGCTCGGCCGAGCCGTCGACGCGGCCGGCGTCGGCCTCGTTCATGCGGGTCTCGATCTTGAAGCGGTAGCTTTTCCCCCCGGCGTCTTCCCACGAGTTGGAGCGGAGGTCGCTCAGCGTGACCTTACCCTCGCCGCTGTCGAGCTCGGACACCTGGCGGAATTCAGAGGTGTAGCCCTCGCACGAGCTTCCGGTGAAGTTGTAGAGAATTCGGCCCCGCGCGCTGCTCACCGAATTGGAGCGCGATTTCACCAGGCTGAGATCGTAAAGTGCCTGGTGCGCAAGGAACGGACCGTTGGCGGCCTGCGCGCTGTCGGCGAGGCCTAAACCGGCCGCCGCGAGCGCCATTACACCGAGCGAAGTCCGGAAAAGGTGCACCATGTCTGTTCCTTGGGGACGCGTCCTTGGGATGCGCAGATTCGACATTTTAATGACCGTTCCATTGCGTCGCAACTGAGGCCGTTTCACGTAAAGTTGCGGCCCTGCCGTTGAACCTGCGGCCTCGCCTCGGCAAAAGGCAGCCTGCTGCGGTTTACTTGCATGTGGCGGCACGATGGGCGAAACAGGGCGCGGCCGGCCTCCCACGGATGCGCCGGGGCGAATGGAATTTCTGGACAACGAGGTCGAACATGGCGGGCACGGTCGAGCAAAAGCTGGCGGAACAGGGCATCAAGCTGCACGAGGCCCCTACCCCCGTGGCCAATTACGTCCCGTTCGTGCGCACCGGTAATTTGCTGTTCGTCTCCGGCCAGGTCTGCTTCGACCCCGCCGGCAAGCTGATCGCCAAGGGCAAGCTGGGCGCCGGCGTCTCGATCGAAGACGGCGCGGCGGCGGCCCGCGGCTGCGCGGTCAATTTGCTGGCCCAGGTCAAGGCGGCACTCGGCGACCTCGACAAGGTGGTGCGCGTGGTGCGCCTCGGCGGCTTCATCAACTCGGCCCCCGACTTCCTGGACGGGCCGAAGGTGCTCAACGGCGCCTCCGACCTGATGGTCGCCGCCTTCGGTGACAAGGGCCGCCATGCCCGCACCACCGTCGGCGTCGCCTCGCTGCCGGCAGACGCGGCGGTCGAGGTCGATGGCGTGTTCGAGGTCGCCTGACGCGCATGCGCGCTCCTGATTGGCTGACAGCCCGGCCGGTCGCCCATCGCGGCCTGCATGACATTTCCCGCGGCGTTGTCGAGAACATGCCCGGCGCGGTGCAGGCTGCGATATCGGGCAATTTTTCGATCGAGGTCGATATCCAGCTCTCGGCCGACGGCGAGGCCATGGTGCATCACGACCATGCGCTCGGCCGCCTCACCGAGGCCACCGGCGAGGTCGTGTCGAAGACCGCGGCGGAGCTGAAGGCTGTCAAATTCAAGGACACGGACCAGCGAATGATGTCGCTGTCCGACCTCTGCGCCATGGTCGCCGGCCGGGTCCCGCTGGTGATCGAGGTGAAAAGCCATTTTGGCGGCGACCGCAAGCTGGTGAAGCGGATGGCCGAGGTGCTGGCGTCCTATGACGGCCCCGCCGTCGGCATGTCGTTCGATCCCGATCAAGTGCTGGCACTGCGCGAGCTGTTGCCCTCCCGCCCGCGCGGCATCGTCGCGCAGCGGACCTATGAGGACGACTATTGGGCCAAGCTCACGCAGGAACAGCGCGACAGCATGCTGTATCTGCGCCACGGCTTTCAGACCCAGCCCCACTTCGTTGCCTTCAGGGTCGACGACCTCCCGGCCCCCGCTCCCTGGATCGCCCGCAACGTCTTCGGCTGCGCCCTGCTCGGCTGGACCGTCCGCACCCCGGAGCAGCGGATACGGGTCGGGCAACATGCCGATCAGATGATCTTTGAGGGGTTCGTGCCGTAGGAATGGTCTCGTGTCCCGGACAAGCTGCAACGCTTTAGCGTTGCGGCGCAGAGCCGGGACCCGGAAGGCGGCACGCTACGCGGTGAGATGGGCCCGGCTCTGCAGCGCGGACGATGCCTCGCATCGCCGGCGCGCTACGCTGCGTCCGGGGCACGAGAGCTGCGTTCCCGCCCCCTTGAAGTCGCTGCTGCAATGCACGATCTTGGGCAACAATGGCATCATCCGAAATCACGCTCGAGGCCGTACCTTCGATTGGTGAGGTATCCCCGGAGGACTGGGACGCCTGTGCCAATCCCGGCAAGGCTCTTAACGAAAAGGCTCTTAACGAAAAGGCCTGCAACGGGCTTGGCGCGGGAACCTCATCTGGACTTCCAGGCGACTCCCTCGGCCTCTTAAAACCCGCCTATAACCCTTTCGTCTCGCACGCCTTTCTGTCCGCCGTCGAGAAATCCGGTTCGGCGACAATCCGCACCGGCTGGGGACCGCGGCATCTCGTGGCCAAGGTCGACGGCCGCGTCGCCGGTGTCGTGCCCTGCTATCTGAAATCGCATTCGCAAGGCGAGTACGTCTTCGACCGCGGCTGGGCGGACGCCTATGAGCGCGCCGGCGGGCGCTACTATCCGAAGCTCCAGGTCTCGGTTCCCTTCACGCCGGCCACAGGCCCGCGCCTGCTGGTCCGTGACGGCGTCGATCACGAGCGCATCATGGACGCACTGGCGAGCGGGCTGGTGGCGCTCTGCGGCGTCAGCAAGGCCTCCTCCGTCCACGTCACCTTCGCACAGAAGGCCGAGTGGAAGCTGCTCGCCGAGCACGGCTTCCTGCAGCGTACCGACCAGCAGTTCCACTGGCACAATGAGGGCTTTACTGGCTTCGACGACTTCCTGGCGACGCTGAACTCGCGCCACCGCAAGTCGATCAAGCGCGAGCGGCGCGACGCGCTTCCCGCCGGGATCACGATCCACTGGCTCACCGGCAAGGACATCACCGAGGACGCCTGGGATGCGTTCTTCATGTTCTACATGGAGACCGGGTCGCGCAAATGGGGCCGTCCCTATCTGACGCGCGAGTTCTTCTCGCTGATCGGCGAGACCATGAGCGAGGACGTGCTGCTGGTGATGGTCCGCCGCAACAATCGCTGGATCGCGGGCGCGATCAACTTCATTGGCTCGGACACGCTGTTTGGCCGCAACTGGGGCGCGGTCGAGCATCACCCGTTCCTGCATTTCGAGGTCTGCTATTACCAGGCGATCGACTTCGCGATCAAACGCGGCCTTACCCATGTCGAGGCCGGCGCGCAAGGCGAGCACAAGATCGCGCGGGGCTACCTGCCGCGCACCACCCATTCCGCGCACTTCATCGCCGATCCCGGCCTGCGCCGCGCCATCGACGATTACCTCAAGCGCGAGCGCGCCTATGTCGCCGAGGCCGGACGGGAGCTTGCCGGGCTCGGCCCGTTCCGGAAAGGCGCCGACGAGGCGCCTTGACGGTTTGCCGTCGCTGGTGACAGTAAGCGCAAAATTCCAAGCGCAAATTTCTTGGGGAGCCGCCATGACCGCCTACGACACCAACAACATCTTCGCCAAGATCCTGCGCGGTGAGCTGCCCTGCTCCAAGGTCTATGAGGACGAGCACGTCTTCGCGTTCCTCGACATCATGCCGCGCGTGCCTGGCCACACGCTCGTGATCCCGAAGGCCCCTGCCCGCAACATCCTCGACATCAAGCCTGACGACTACGCCCACGTCGCCCGCGGCGCGCACAAAATCGCGGCGGCTGCAATGAAGGCGTTCAAGGCCGACGGCATCACCATCCAGCAATTCAACGAGCCCGCCGGCGGACAAGTGGTGTTTCACCTGCACATGCACGTGATGCCGCGCCACGACGGCGTGGCGATGCTGCCGCCCGCCAGCCGCAAGGAAGACGCCAAGGTATTGGAAGAGCACGCGGCGAGACTGATCGCGGCGTTGAAGGGTTGATGTCATTCCGGCGCGCGCCCCCTTGGCGCGAGCCCGGAATCCATTTCACCACCGACGCTGACGCCTGATGGATTCCGGGCTCGCGCCTTCGGCGCGCCCCGGAATGACAGATTACTCCGTCTCGAAATCCCCCGGCTGCGGCGCCGCCAATGGCGTGAACTCGCAGCGGTCGGGCTTGATGTCGATCAGCGGCGTGTTGTCGATGCAATCGAGACCGCGCACCAGGATCGCATTGCCCTCGATGCCGACCAGCTTCACGATCGACGTGCCGATCGGATTGGGCCGCACCGGCGAGCGCAGCGAGAACGTGCCGCGGGTCTTTTCGTTGTTCTTCGGGCTCTGCAGGATGATGTCGCGGCGCGATTGGTCGAGCCAGTAGAGCACTTCGAGATTGCTGTAGAAATCGACCCCCTTGATGGCCGGCACGAACGGCTCGAAGATCTCGAGCCGGCAGATCGGACCATCCTGACGCCCCTGCCGCGGCGTCTCCAGCCGCGAGGTCCAGGGCGTACGAATACGCCCGATGAAGACGAGACCGGCATCTTGCGTCGGTGGCAGCTCGATGGCGACCTCGCCCTCGCGGAGCTCCTGTTCGCGAACCATATTTCCTGTTCCTTGACTGTTCGCCGGCGGTTTTAGCCCAACCACCACTTGCCGGCCAGCATGAAGACTTCACCGGTCACCACGCCCGCGAAAATCGAGCGGCGGGTCAGCAGGAAGACGACGAGGCCAGCGCCAACCGCGCCATAGCGTAGGGTATCGGGCACGCTCGCCAGCGCCCCCGGCGGCTCGACCACGATCTGGGCGATGACGCCGGCCAGAATCGCGGTGGCGACCGCCCGCACCCAGACCAGCAGTTCGGAGCCTTCGTCGATGCCGCCGCCGAACCACAGTCCCAGCATGCGCCATATCTGGTTGGGAATGACGCCGGCGACGAACAGCACCGCCAGCGCGTGCCAGTCGCCGATCGCTTGCGCAAAGCTCATGCGCGCACCTCGCGCCACCAATGCACGCCATAGGCGATCGTGCCGGCCACCACCCCGCTGATCAGGATATCGACGCCGGAGCTCATCTTCGCGGCGAGCGGATACAGCAAGATGCCCAGCACGAGCGCGACGACATCGGCGACCTCGCGGCTGTTGCGCGCGGTCGAGAACAGGAAGGACAGCGGCGTCAGCAGCAGGATCGCCGCGCCAAGCGTCTGGGTCAGGTTGGCGGCGAGGAAATAGCCGACCGTGTTGGCGACGAGGCACACCGAGACGAGGCCACAGCCGAGCCCGTGAACGAAGGCGATGCGCCGCTCACGCGGCACAAGCGGCAGGAAGCGGTGGCATTCGACCCACAACGTCACCGCGGTGAGATGCGCGGCAAAGACCAGCTCGCGCCGTTTGGTCGTCGGCGTGCGCATCAGCGGCAAGACCGAGACCACCATCGGAAACAGCCTGATAGCGCTGACGGTCACCGCGATCGCGGACTGGATGATGGTGGCGCCGGAGCCCAGTGTGGTGATCAGGATGATCTGCGCCGGCCCCGCCCAGACGAACAGCGTCGAGGCGAGCGCCCAGACCAGGCTGAAATGGGTGTCATGGGCCAGCGCGCCGATGCCGAGATAGGTCACGAACAGCACGATGGTGAGGATCGTCTGCGTGATCGAGCGCAGCCCCCAGCCGAAAGCGAGCCAGGGACTATTCCATTGCGGTGAATCGAGCGGAGGGAGCGCCACGGAGTTTTGGCCGGGTTGCGGAATCGTGCCCGCATAACGGGTGACGCGGCGGCTCGCGTCAAGGAAACACGTGGCGGGGCTGGCATGCGCGCCGACGAGGCCCCCTACCCGCTCACACCCCTGTTCTTCAGCACGAAGCACGCGCCGCCTGCCTTCCTGATCCGGTTACAGAGATCATCCGCCTCACTGCGCGTGTCGGCACCGATGCGCACCTGGTAGAACGCGCGGGTGCCGCGGCTACGCATCACCGAGCTCAAAAGGCTCGGATCGTGGTCGCCGATTGCGGTGCCGAGCCGCGTGACGGCGCGGGAATACATCGCCAGCGCCCTGTTGCGGTCGAAACCGGCGGCGAGCTGCACGCCCCAGGCTTTTGCGGCCGCCAGCTCGACATGCTGCTCGAGCTCGGCGACGAAAGCATTCGGCGCGCGCTTGAGCAGCGCCATCAGGTCGCGACAGCTGGTCGGCGGCGCGCTCGGCGGGCCCTTGCCGGTCGCACCCGCCTTGGCCCAGGCATCGACGCTCGTCCCAGTGATCGCGTAGACGTAGTTACGAGTCTGCTCCGGCATGCCGCCGGTGCCGGCGAGCCATTCCTGCACGCGCCGCGGACCTGCGTTGTAGGCAGCGGCCGCAAGGCCGAGATTGCCGAACTGGTTGCGCAGCTCATTCAGAAACTCTGCCGACTTCGGCAATGCCTGCACCGGATTGAACGGATTAAGCAGACCGCGCTCGCTCGCGGTGCCCGGCATGAACTGCGCGATCCCCTGTGCGTGCTCGCCGCTGCGTGTCGTCGGGCCTACCGCGTCGGCCTGGAAGCGGCTTTCCTGCCAGATCACCCGGGCGAAAAATTCCAGCGGGAGATTGGCATCGCGCGCGGCGGCCTCGATGATCAGGCAGATCGACTCCCGCGTGTCGCTCTCGCGCGCCGAATCGGGCGATGGCGACGGTTTTGCGGGGGCTTCGGGGCCGAGCTGCGTGGGAGGAACCGGTGCGTCCTCGGCCAGCGCCGGCGTGCAGACGAACGCTGCCACGAGCAACCGCCAGATCAGCTTCTGGACCCCACCAAGCTGCATTTCGCTCCAAGCCCTTGAACTCGGGCCCCAAGGCAACTAGCAACGGCCGGAACAATCAACGCTGAGCTCGGCCAAAATGCGGACAATCTATTTTGATCTCGACGGCACACTCACCGATCCAAAGCCCGGGATCACCGGTTCGATCCAGTATGCCCTGAAAAAACTCGACCAGCCGGTCCCGAGCCAGGACGAGCTGACCTGGTGCATTGGGCCGCCGCTGCATGCCAGCCTGAAGAGGCTCGTCGGAACCGACGAACTTGCTGACCGGGCGCTGCTACTCTACCGCGAGCGGTTTTCCGAGGTCGGCCTGTTCGAGAATGCGCTCTATCAGGGCATCCACGACACGCTCGCCGCGGTGGCCGCAACGACGCCGCGCATGTTCGTGGCGACCAGCAAGCCCGCGGTCTACGCTACCCACATCGTCGATCATTTCGGCCTGAAGCCGTACTTCGAGCGCGTGTTCGGCTCCGAGCTCGACGGCACCCGCGTCGACAAGCGCGATCTGCTGCGCTACGCGCTCGACGAGACCAAGGTCGATGCCGGCAGCGCCATCATGATCGGCGACCGCAGCCACGATGTGATCGGCGCCCGCACCAACGGCATGACCGCGATCGGCGTGCTCTATGGCTATGGCAGCGAGGCCGAGCTCAGGGACGCCGGCGCGCATCACATTTGCGCCGCGCATCCCGAGCTGCTTGGTCATTGCGTGGGCTAGGCGCTGACGGCCTCCACCGCCGTCAACATGCCGGTCTTGGGATGGCAGTTCAGATATTCGAAGAACTGCTCGTCCGCGGCTGCCACCGTGACCTCGTGATAGAGCCGCAGCTTGGCGGACGGTCCGAGCGTGGACAGATACTTCATCGCGGCACCAAAAATCCTGACATGGGTTGGATGCGACTCCGCCCAGCGTTCGAGCGCGGCCAGGCTCTTCCACCAGCTCTGGCCGTAGGACTTTTCGCTCACGCTGCCATCGGCCTGGAGCACCTGCATGTAGCGGTTGGCATAGCAGCCGATCGCAAGACCCTCGTCGCGCAGGAAATCCATGCCTTCGCGCAGCACCGGCTCGACGTCATCGAGATAGAGCTTTCGCTCGGATGCCTCGGTATCGCTCCAATCCTGCCCGGACCTGATCAGGCAGAGATTGTCGTGCGCCGTCACGCGTAGCCGCGCGCCGTCCCGGATCAGCTCCGGCGCACCGCCGGGCGTCATCGCGTCGGTTTGCGACAGCGGGATACGGTCGCGCATGCCGCCCCAATAAGCGTGCTCCTGCACCTCGCCGCTCATGCCGGCGGCGATGGCCGCGACACCTTCGGTCCGGTCGGGCGAAGAGAACAGCGTCTCGTGCCGCGCCACAATGGGACGCAGCACCTCGATGAAGGTGCCGACGCCCTCGCGCTGCCTCACGGTCCATGCCGCGCGTGCCGGTTCGAGCCAGGCGTCGAAGCGCACAATGTCGTCCCAATAGGCGACCGAGACGATGGTCTCATAGCCGGCCTGGTCGACATAGCGCGCGCGATCCCAATGCAAAGGCCCGCTTTCGGCCGAAAAGCGCTCCGCGATCTCAAGGAGTGCCTCCGTTGCGGCCGCCGGCGCCGCGCCACGATACTGCACGCCGAAATAAGCCATCACGACGCGGCTCACGCCGGGCCTGTAGCGCGCCACGAACGACGGATATGGCGGCTGGTAATCATCAGGCACGCGCTTGTGGCGCGTGCGCTGAGTCTCGAGATGCTGAGGAATTGCAGATTCCATGATCGTACCCTCCCCTCGATCTCGGTGATCAGCTCGCCGCCGCGGCAATGTCGGTGGGCTCGACGGTGTCCACCGGCAACGCAAATTGCTCGACGCGTTGGTACCGCTTCTTGTTGAGCAGCAGCCGCGTGACGTCGGGCCGCGAATAATGCCCGGCCGGATCTGCCGCGTTCTTGGCAACACCGATGGCGCCGAGATCGATCTCGGCGATCAATAGCCCCTCCTGATCCGGCGCCAGCTTCTCGCCGATCTGGCTGCCGTCGGGACCGTAGATCGCGGCAAAGCCGCCGCCGGCATGCAGCAGCGCATGCTTGTCCGGCCGGTCGCAGAGCTCATCGATCATCGCTTGCGAGACCGTCGCGCAAGGCGCCAGCACGAAGCAGGAGCCCTCCACCGCATAGACACGCGAGGCGGCGTTGTTGACCTCGGCCCCAAGCGCCGGCGCGAAGGGATCGTAGAGCGAGAAGCTCGGCCAGGCCGCGACATGCACCTGCTCGTTCTGGGCGTACATCGCGTATTTGGACAGCGGCTGGAGATGCTCCCAGCAGCACAGCGCGCCGAGACGGCCGATGTCGGCCCTCGCATGCACTGCGAGATCGCTGCCGTCGCCCTCGCCGTAGACGGTACGCTCGGCATGGGTCGGCCGCAGCTTGCGGCGCTTGGCGATGGTCTCGCCATCGGGCCCGATCAGCCATTGCGCCAGATAGAGACTGCCGCCGTCGCGTTCGGACAGGCCGATCACGGCGGTGAGCTTGGCTTTCCGCACTTCGTCGCGCAGCCGCTCGGCCTGCGGGCTGTCATAGGACAGCGAATTGTCGAAATAGCGCTGCACGAAGCCGCGGCCGATCGCCCATGCCGGCGAGTCCATCCAGATGTGCCAGGGGTAGCCGGGGATGAAGGCCTCGGGAAAGGCGATCAGCCTGGCGCCCTTTTCCGCGGCCTCCCTGATCAGCGCGATCGACTTGTCGATGGAGGCGTCGAGATCGAGCCAGGCCGGCGCCGCCTGCACCACCGCCACCTTGTATTTCGGATGTTCGATGCCCATTGCCGCCTCCATTGCCGGTTGATCGGAAGCCATCTCCGATGCAGTCTATTGGGCCAAAGCGGGCAACCGGCCGCTCGACCGCGGCGGAACAAAAACTCGACCGGCGGGGATTTCGGCCCGGTACGGGATTTGCCTCGGATCGGCTTGGATCTGCGCCAACATGCGATTTCGCTGGATGTGAAAGGGAGGCCTGCCGATGCCAATCCAGTTCACGACGGACGGCAGCCCGGGCTACCGGCGGCTCGCCCTCTGGCAGGACATCGTCTGCGACGTCTTCGTCGGGCTCGACTGCAAGTCCGATCTCGGCAGCGCCTTTCGCGGCTCGGTGACGCAAGCCGCGCTCGGCAAGGCGGTGTGTTCCGAGGTCTGCTCCGATCGCCAGCATGTGCTCCGCACGCCCTCCCGCATCGCGCGCTCGGATCAGGATTTCGTCCTGGTGGCGCTCGGTCATCGGGGCGACGGCGGCGTGGTGCAGGACGGCCGCGAGACCGTGGTTCATCCCGGCGAATTCGCGCTCTACGACACCACCCGCCCCTATGAGCTGAAGTTCAACGACGCTTTCACGCAGACCATCTTCAAGGTACCGCGCGAAATGTTGCAGCGCCGGCTCGGCGGCACGGAGACGCTGACCGCGATGTCGTTCGGCACTGAGGCACCGCTCGAGCGGCTCGCCTATGATTTCATCTTCCGGCTTTGCCAGAGTGCCGACCGGCTCGCCCCTGGCAACGCCGCTGTTCTGTCGGAACAGGCCGTCGATCTGCTCGCGATGGCGCTGAGCGAGCGGCTCGGCAAGACGTCGCTGCCATCCTCGACCCACCGCTCCGCGCTGATCTACCGGCTCAAGGCGCACGTCCGCGCCCACCTCGCCGACCCCGACCTTTCATTGTCGGAGACCGCGGCCGCGCTCGGCATCTCGCCGCGCTACGTGAACGACCTTCTCGCCGACGAGGAGACCTCGTTCCAGCGTTACGTCCTCGCCGAGCGCCTTGCGCAGTGCCGGCGCGACCTCGCCTCGCCCATGCTCGTCCATCGCCACATCAGCGAGATCGCCTTCGCCTGGGGTTTTAACGACCTCTCGCATTTCGGCCGGGTCTTCCGCGAGCATTTTGGGATGTCGCCGCGCGATTTCAGGCAGAGCCAGCTGCGGCACTGAGATCGGGACAGCCATTGGCCGGAGCCTTCGCTTGCGGCGAAGGCAATGCTCGTGAATTCCAGATTGTCTTGCCCTGCCGCCTGCATCAGGCTGGCGCGCATGAGGACTCAGGCCACGATAAGCGGAACGGAGCTGTTGCTGAGCGTCATCGCGATCCGTCTCGCCGTGCTGGTCGTGGTGGGATGGGGTTTGACTCTCCTGCCGCAGCAGACGCGCAATCGTGAGCTCGGCTGCGCTCCCCCATCTGTGGCAAAGGACGAGGCGAAATTTTCGGCGAAGATTGTCGGCCCGCGCATCGTTGATGCCGCGTTCGACGACATGCTTCGGCACGATTAGGGCGTCCAAGCAAGGCCGGTATGTGAGCGCGTGATAGGACAAGGCACCCGCTTGCGCTAACCTCAGTGCCAAGGCGGCAACGATCAATCAGCGGCCAGCCGAGGAGCATATCGATGGAATACCGACGCTTGGGCCGGTCAGGCCTCATGGTGCCCGCTTTGAGCCTTGGCACCGGCACCTTCGGCGGCGTCGGCCGCCTTGCCGCGTGGGGCACGACCGACGCGACCGAGGCGCGGCGCCTGCTGGATATCTGCCTCGATGCCGGCGTGTCGATGTTCGACACCGCGGACGTCTATTCGCTCGGCGAGTCCGAACGCGTTCTCGGCGAGGCCATCAAGGGCCGCCGCGACAAGGTGCTGGTCTCGACCAAGGCCACGTTTCGCTTCGGCGACGGCCCCAACGACATCGGCTCGTCACGGCAGCATCTGCTCGCAGCCATCGACGGTTCACTGAGCCGGCTCGGCACCGACTACATCGACCTGTTCCAGCTCCACGGCTTCGACGCCTTCACCCCGCCCGAGGAGGTGCTCGCGACCCTCGATACGCTCGTGCGCGCCGGCAAGATCCGCTATGTCGGCGTTTCGAATTTTTCCGGCTGGCACCTGATGAAGTCGCTCGCCGTCGCCGACAAGCACGGTTTTCCGCGCTACGTGGCCAACCAGACCTATTATTCGCTGATCGGGCGCGATTACGAATGGGAGTTGATGCCGCTCGGCCTCGACCAGGGGCTAGGTGCCGTGGTCTGGTCGCCGCTCGGATGGGGACGCCTCACCGGCAAGCTTCGCCGAGGTCAGCCGAAGCCCGAGGTGAGCCGCCTGCCCAAGACCGCCGAGTTCGGACCGCCGGTGCCGGACGAGCATGTCTATCGTGTCGTCGATGCCATCGACGAGGTCGCGAAGGAAACCGGCAAGAGCGTCTCGCAGATCGCGCTGAACTGGCTGCTGCAGCGCCCGACCGTATCGACGCTGATCATCGGCGCGCGCAACGAGACGCAGCTGCGCGAAAATCTCGGCGCGGTCGGCTGGTCGCTGACCAAAGACCAGATTGCCAAGCTCGACGCCGCGAGCAAGGTGACGCTGCCCTATCCCTACTGGCACCAGCGCACGACCTTCACCGACCGCAATCCGCCGGCGGTCTAGCGCAAGAATCTTTGTGTTTGCCGAGCCGCCACGAGTGTCTCCGTTACGGGAACTGCGGAAAGCCTGACGGGTTGCCGTCAATCCGGCAATTTCCTAATCCGGAGATGAAACACGGCTCGAATCAAGCGCGCCTCCATCATGTCGTCCGCCCCCATCGAGCATGCCGACGGCCTGCCGCAGCCGCAGCGCAACCAGGCGGTGCTGACCATTGCGCTCGGCATCATCATGGCGGTGGTCGACAGCGCCATCGCCAATGTCGCCCTGCCGACGATCGCGGCCGACCTCGACGCAAGTCCAGCCTTCTCGATCTGGATCGTCAACGGCTACCAGCTCGCGATCACGATCTCGCTGCTGCCGCTGGCTTCGCTCGGCGAGATCGTCGGCTATCGCCGCGTCTATCTGGTCGGGCTGGTGCTGTTCACGCTGGCATCCGCCTTCTGCGCGCTGGCGCATACGCTGCCGCTGCTGACGGTCGCGCGCATCATCCAGGGCTTTGGCGCGGCCGGCATCATGAGCGTCAACGCAGCGCTGGTGCGCTTCACCTACCCGCGCAGCCAGCTCGGCCGCGGCATCGGGCTCAACGCGCTCGTCGTCGCCTTCTCGGCCGCCATCGGCCCGACGCTCGCCGCAGGCATCCTGGCGGTCGGAAGCTGGCCGTGGCTGTTTGCCATCAACGTACCGCTCGGCGCGGTGACGCTGGTGCTGGGCCTGCGCAGCCTGCCGCACACAAAGCCCGCCAGCCATTCGTTCGACTGGCAGAGCGCGGGGCTTTCAGCGATCACCTTCGGCGTCGGGATCGCAGCCGTCGACAGCGTCGGTCATGGCGAGGCCGCGGTCACCTGCCTGATCCAGTTCGCCATCGCTCTCGTCGCAGGCGCGCTGCTGATCTGGCGCGAAACCCACATGACCTCGCCGCTGCTGCCGGTCGACCTGTTGCGTATCCCCGTGTTCGCGCTGTCCATTGCGACCTCGATCGCCTCGTTCTGCGGGCAGATGCTGGCCTTCGTCGCGATCCCCTTCTACCTCCAGAGCCGCTTCGGCTATTCGGCGGTCCATATGGGCCTCCTGATCACGCCATGGCCGATCGCCGTGGCGTTCGCAGCGCCCCTCGCCGGCCGCCTGGTCGAGCGTTATCCGGCCGGCCTGCTCGGCGGCATCGGCCTCACGCTGTTCGCCTGCGGCCTTGCCGCGCTCGCCTTCCTGCCCGCAGACCCCGCACCGTTCGACGTGATCTGGCGCATGGCGCTGGCCGGCGCCGGCTTCGGTCTGTTCCAGACGCCCAACAACCGCACCATGATCGCTGCCGCCCCGCGCGAGCGCGCAGGCGGCGCCAGCGGCATGCTGGGCACGGCACGCCTGCTCGGCCAGACCACCGGCGCCGCACTGGTCGCGTTGTTGCTCGGACGGTATCCGGTTGAGGGGACCAGGCTGGCGCTGCTCGTGGGCGTCGGGTTTGCACTCTGCGGCGCGGTGCTGAGCATGCTGCGGCTGTCTCCGGTTGGCGCGCGCGGCGCCGAACACGTCCGCGTGCAGGACGATCAGCGCCTGCGGGGCGACTGACGGAGCCCCACGTCCAGGTACCGGCCATTCCGTGCACAACCCCTGCGTGGCTTAACTATCCGGACCAATGACCTATTGCCCTCGCGCTCCGGTTGCGCTTGATTGGCGTGGGGAATAAGGGGCACTTCATGCGTTCATTGGGAATTGTGGCGCTCAGCGTCATGCTGGGCGGCTGCGCGTCTGTGACGCGCGGCACGACCGAAAACATCAGCATCTCATCGACACCGTCAGGCGTGGAAGCCATGGTCTCCGGGCTCGAAGTGCCCACCACCTGCACCACACCCTGCGCCATCGTCGCCAAGCGTAACGCCGACATCACGATCACCTTCGAGAAGGAAGGCTATCAACCCCAGACGGTGCAGCTCACCAAGGAGGTTTCAGGCACCGGGGCCACCGGCTTCGCCGGCAACCTCTTGCTCGGCGGCGTCGTCGGCATGGGGGTCGACGCCGCGACGGGGGCGGCCACCGATCACAAGCCAAACCCGGTCATTGTAACGATGCAGCCGTCGGTCCCTGCCCGCGGCGCCCGGCCGGCCGCTCCGAAGAGGCCCCTGCCGCCGCGCGCGCCGGAGGCCGGTACGTAGGCCGTTCTGCGGTACGACATCGCATCAATGAAGAGGCCGGCTTTTCAGCCGGCCTTTTCAATTCTCATGGCGTGCCGATCAAGCCTTGACCAGCGGGCCCTTGGAGGTCGGCCCCTTCGAGCCGCCGGGGCCGCCCGGCTTGGACTTGCCCGGCGGGCGCTTGCGGGTGCCCGGGAGCTTCTCCTGCTTCGGCGTGACCGGCCCCTCGACGTATTCGAAGCCGATCTTGTCTTTGGTCTCGTCAGCCTCGTCCTTGACCAGGACGACGCGAACGTGGCCGCCGCCCTTCAGCTTGCCGAACAGCACCTCGTCAGCCAACGGCTTCTTGATGTGTTCCTGGATCACGCGGGCCATGGGACGTGCGCCCATCTGCTCGTCGTAACCGTGCTGGACCAGCCAGGCCTTGGCGGGCTCGGACAGCTCGATGGTGACGTCGCGGTCGCCGAGCTGGGCTTCGAGCTGAAGCACGAACTTCTCGACCACGGTGCCGATCACCTCGACGCTGAGATGGCCGAACGAGACGATAGCATCGAGACGGTTGCGGAATTCCGGCGCGAACTGCCGGTTGATCGCCTCGTGGTCGTCGCCTTCCCGCTTGGAGCGCGTGAAGCCGAACGCCTGCTTGGCGAGATCGGAAGCCCCCGCGTTCGTGGTCATGATCAGGATCACGTTGCGGAAATTGACCTGCTTGCCGTTGTGGTCGGTGAGCCGGCCGTGATCCATGATCTGCAGCAGCACGTTGTAGAGATCGGGATGCGCCTTCTCGATTTCGTCGAGCAGCACCACGCAATGCGGATGCTGGTCGACGCCGTCGGTGAGCAAGCCGCCCTGGTCGAAGCCGACATAGCCGGGAGGCGCACCAATCAGGCGCGATACGGTGTGCCGCTCCATGTACTCGGACATGTCGAAGCGCAACAGCTCGACGCCGAGGCTTGCCGCCAGCTGCTTTGCAACCTCGGTCTTGCCGACGCCGGTCGGACCCGAGAACAGGTAGCAGCCGATCGGCTTCTCCGGCTCGCGCAAGCCGGCGCGCGCCAGCTTGATCGATGCCGCGAGCGACTCGATCGCCTTGTCCTGGCCGAACACGGTGCGCTTCAGCGTCTGCTCGAGATGCTTGAGCACCTCGGCATCGTCCTTCGACACGCTCTTCGGCGGAATCCGCGCCATCGAGGCGATCGTGGTCTCGATCTCCTTGATGCCGATGGTCTTCTTGCGCTTGTTCTCGGCCACCAGCATCTGCGCCGCACCGGACTCGTCGATCACGTCGATCGCCTTGTCCGGCAGCTTGCGGTCGTGGATGTAGCGCGAGGAGAGCTGAACCGCGGCCTCGATCGCCTCGTTGGTGTACTTCAGCCGGTGGTAGTCCTCGAAGTACGGCTTGAGACCCTTGAGGATCGCGATCGCGTCCTCGACCGTCGGCTCGTTGATGTCGATCTTCTGGAAGCGCCGCACCAGCGCGCGGTCCTTCTCGAAGTGCTGACGGTATTCCTTGTAGGTGGTCGAGCCCATGCAGCGGATGGTGCCCGAGGCCAGCGCCGGCTTGAGCAGGTTCGAGGCATCCATCGCCCCGCCCGACGTCGCGCCCGCACCGATCACGGTGTGGATCTCGTCGATGAACAGGATGGCGTTGGGATGCGCCTCGAGCTCCTTCAGCACTTGCTTCAGGCGCTCTTCGAAGTCGCCGCGATAGCGCGTGCCCGCGAGCAGCGTGCCCATGTCGAGCGAGAACACGGTGGCAGCCGCCAGAACTTCCGGCACCTCGCTGTCGACGATGCGCTTGGCGAGGCCCTCCGCAATCGCGGTCTTGCCGACGCCGGCTTCGCCGACGAACAGCGGGTTGTTCTTCTGCCGGCGGCACAGCACCTGGATCGCACGGTTGATCTCGGAGTTGCGTCCGATCACCGGGTCGATCTTGCCGTCGCGCGCCTTCTTGTTGAGGTTGACGCAATAGGTCTCGAGCGCCTCGCCCTTCTTCTTGGCGTCTTCAGCACCCTTGGTCTCGGTCTCCTCGTCGACGCCGCGCACCGGCCGCGCCTCGGAGACGCCAGGCCGCTTGGCGATGCCGTGGCTGATGTAGTTGACCGCGTCATAGCGCGTCATGTCCTGCTCCTGCAGGAAATACGCGGCGTGGCTCTCGCGCTCGGCGAAGATCGCGATCAGCACGTTGGCGCCGGTCACCTCTTCACGGCCGGAGGATTGCACGTGAATCACGGCGCGCTGGATCACGCGCTGGAAGCCGGCGGTCGGCTTGGCGTCGTCGGCGCCATCCGTGACCAGATTCTCGAACTCGGTCTCAAGATAATTAACCAGGCTCGTGCGGAGCTTGTCGAGATCGACACTACAGGCGCGCATGACGGCGGCTGCATCGGAGTCGTCGATCAGGGAGAGCAACAGATGCTCGAGCGTCGCGTATTGGTGATGACGTTCGTTTGCGATCGCCAGTGCACGATGCAGGGATTGTTCAAGGCTTTGGGAAAAAGTCGGCATTCGCGTCCTCTATGGCCCCCACCATCATGGTCGTGATCGCCCGGTCAGGCAACAACAACCTTTGTCACATATAGTTATACAAGACCGCGGCGAAAGACCGGTTCCGCGACTCCGGCAGCGACACACCCGCGGTATTTTCGATGCAAAACCCGTTCCGATTTGGGCAGACTACCCATTTGGGCAGGGTTGACGCCGGCGCCGAAGTTCACCGGATCATGCAGCAGGTTGTGCTGCCATCACACGCCACGCGAACAGAACCACTCTAAGGAACACGACCGGCGACTATTTCTTTTCCATCACGCATTGCAGCGGATGCTGGTGCTTGCGGGCGAAATCCATCACCTGCGTCACCTTGGTCTCGGCGATCTCGTAAGTGAACACGCCGCACTCCCCGATGCCATGATGGTGGACGTGCAGCATGATCTTGGTCGCGGCCTCGATGTCCTTGTTGAAGAACTTCTCCAGCACGTGGACGACGAACTCCATCGGCGTGTAGTCGTCGTTCAGGATCAGCACGCGGTAGAGGTTCGGCCGTTTGGTCTTGGGCTTGACCTTGGTAATGACCGAAGTGTTCGGACCCGAGGGGTTGCCCGAACGGTTCTCGTCATTGCTCATGCGAGGAGCGTAGGCAGCGGCTGGCGCGGACAGGTCGAGTCTGGAAGTCAATTGCGGCATGGCTCAGGCGTTCAAATTCCCCATGGAAGCGAATGGCAGTCGCCGCGCGACCCCGCCCTTCGGAGCCTGGCGCAGGCGCGCCGCCTTGTTGGATCGCCGCTCCCGACAATCCGGTCCAAGCCGGATCGTTCGCCAGCAATATGGGCCTGCCCCCGGCCCGCCGCAAGCGTGCAAAGGTCCGGCCGATGCGGCCACAGCAGTCCCGATTCCCGATCCGGGCGATCGGGAGCAAGGTTAAACAATCCGGACCGATTTGACAAAAATTTCGCCCCCGCGCGTTTAGAACATGTTGACCAGGAACCCCGGCTGTTAACCCGGCTGCGGCGGTTTCACGCGGGTCGCTCCGGTTTTCTACGGTCCAATTTACCTGCCGTTCAATGGCGTGGCGCGAAATCGGGCAAAACACAGATTTCGGGGATCGTCATGTCTCGCCCGCCCCTCGTCAGCCGCCTTGGTCGACTATTCGCCCGCTTTGCAGCGGCCGAGCAAGGCAATATCGCCGTGATCTTCGCCATCGCGCTGGTCCCGGTGCTGAGCTTCGTCGGTGCCGCGATCGATTATAGCCGCGCCGCCCAGGCCCGCGCCTCCATGCAGTCGGCCCTCGACTCCACCGCGCTGATGCTCTCCAGGGACCTGTCGGCCGGCACGATCACGACGTCGCAGATCAGCAGCAAGGCGCAAACCTATTTCAATGCCCTGTTCACCAACACCACGACCCTGCCATCGGTCACCGTTGGGGCCACTTATACCGCGAGCACCAGCATCGGCTCGACGATCCAGCTCACCGGAACCGGCACCTACACGACCAGCTTCATGAAGATCGCCGGCTTCCCGACACTCGGCATCGACACCACCTCCACCAGCGCCTGGGGCCTGACGCGCATGCGCGTGGCCCTGGTGCTCGACGTCACGGGATCGATGGCCGACGACGGTAAGATGCCGGCCATGCAGACGGCCGCGAAGAACCTGGTCGACCAGCTCAGCACGCTCGCCAAGACCAACGGCGACGTCTACATCTCGGTGGTTCCGTTTTCCAAGGACGTCAACGTCGGCAGCAGCAACTATGACAAGTCCTGGATCGACTGGAGCGACTGGGAAGCGGTGAATGGCAGCTGCAGCGACAATTGGTACAAGCAACAGTCGGGCTGCATCAGCGCGGGCAAGACGTGGACGCCGAAGAACCACAACAAATGGACGGGATGCGTCACCGACCGCGATCAGGACTACGACACCAAGAATACGACTCCGGTTATCAGCAACTCGTCGACGCTGTTCCCGGCGGAGCAGTATTCGTACTGCAATTCCAGCAATTCGGCCTACATCCAACCGATCATGCCGCTGAGCTACGACTGGTCCGCGCTCAAGACGCTGATCGGCAATCTGGTCCCGACCGGCAACACCAATCAGGGCATTGGCCTCGCCTGGGGCTGGATGACGCTCTCGACCGGCGATCCCATGAACGCGCCGGCCAAGGACACCAACTACACCTACAAGGACGCAATCGTCCTGCTCTCCGACGGCATGAACACGCAGAACCGCTGGTACAGCGACTCCTCGCAGATCGACGCGCGGGAGAAGAAGCTGTGCGACAATGCCAAGGCCCAGCCCAACAACATCACGATCTACACGGTGCAGGTGAACACCGGCAGCGATCCGACCTCGAGCGTGCTGCAATATTGCGCCAGCAGCGCCGACAAGTTCTATCTCGTCACGTCGGCCAGCCAGACCGTTTCGGTGTTCAAGGACATCGGCACCTCGCTGTCGAAGCTGCGCGTGGCGCGCTGACGGATCGAGCGCTTGCAAACAAAAAGCCCGGCTGGTTCAGCCGGGCTTTTCGATTCCAGGACGTCCTGAAGAATTTACTGAGCAGCCGGGGTGAACTTCGTCACGATGGTCTCGACCGGCTTGAACGCCTGCTTGGCGAGGTCGCTGTAGAGGCCGGCGATCTTCTGCGATTCCGCAACGAAGGTCTCGTAGGAGGAACGGGCGAAATCGGTCTGCGCTTCCATGGCCTTGTCCAGCGACTTCACGCCGGAAAGCTTCTCGACGAAGGACTTGGTGTCTTCGAACGACTTCTTCGTATAGTCGCCATAGGCGCTGGCGATCGCCTGGAAGCCGTGCTGCACCGAGGTCGCGGAGGCGACGTACTGCTCGAAGTGCTCTTTCCCGTAGTTCTGAAAGTCTTCAACCTTGAACATTTCGGAATCCTTTTACCTGGCTCTCGTCGGGAAGCCCCGGCTCCCTGACTCTGCCCACAATTAGTGCAACGCACAAAAAAGTCAAGAATCTTTGTGCGACGCACAAATTTGGACTCACTTCGCGGAGATTCCCGGGGTTTCCCGCAAGGGTTCTTTAAGCATTTGGAAACCGCGGGCCCCTACCCTGATTCCCTGGACGTGTTCAGCTTCCGCAGACGGTCAAAGCCGTTTGAGACCATCACCTTAGCCAGAATAGCGGTTCAGGCCCAACGTCCCCCGCGGCGAACACCAGCGGAGGGACAGCCTGAGCAGGTAATGATCCCGGGTCCATTGGGCACAATTTCGCCTCACGAGCCGGTGATCAGTTGAGAAACGGGGACGGGGTTCCATGCTTCGTAAAAACTTGTCTTCCTCGCGCTTGGCGCGGGTTGGCGTTTTCGGGCTTCTTACGGTCACCACCGCGGTCATCTTCACCACCGATGCCGCCGAGGCGCGGCGTCATCGCCGCCATTACGCGCACCACCGGGTGCAGCGCGATGTGTCCGAGAGCTCCAGCCCGAAATTCGCGTCCATCATCGTCGACGGCAATTCCGGCGCGGTGCTTCAGTCGAACGCCCCGGACGGCATCCGTCACCCTGCCTCGCTCACCAAGATCATGACGCTCTATCTGCTGTTCGAGCGTCTCGAGTCCGGCAAGATGAAGCTCGACACCGAGATGCCGGTGTCCCAGCACGCCGCCGATCAGGATCCGACCAAGCTGAATTTGCGTGCCGGCCAGACCATCCGTGTCGAGGACGCGATCAAGGGTCTCGTCACCCGCTCCGCCAACGACGCCGCGGTGGTGATCGCGGAAGCGATCGCCGGCGACGAGGACGACTTCGCCCAGATGATGACGCGCAAGGCGCGCTCGCTCGGCATGTCCAAGACGGTGTACCGCAACGCCAACGGCCTTCCCAACGACGAGCAGGTCACGACCGCGCGCGACCAAGCCACGCTCGGCCGCGCCATCCAGGAGCGCTTCCCGCGCTACTATCGCTATTTCGCGACCGCGACCTTCAACTGGCGCGGACAGTCGATCCGCAACCACAATCACCTGCTCGGCAATGTCGAGGGCGTTGACGGCATCAAGACCGGCTACACCCGCGCCTCCGGCTTCAATCTCGTGACCTCGATGCGCCGCGGCAACCGTCATTTGATCGGTGTCGTGCTCGGCGGCCGCAGCGGCGGCTCGCGCGATGCGATCATGCGCAACCTGCTCGCGGAGAATCTTGAGAAGGGCGCGACCACCCACACCGTCGCCGCGGTCACGGAGCGCAACGGCGCTGACGCCAGCACCGAGGTCGCCGACGCGTCGCCTATCCCGGCCCGCGCTGTTCCTCAGGTTCAGGCCGCCTCTGCCCCTGCTCCTGAAGCCGCTCCGTCGCGTCTGGCCGCACGCCTGTCGACGCTCGCGGCTGCGACTGCCGCGGTGCCGCCGGCCCAGCCCAGGTCCGAAGCCAAGCCTGAAGTTCGGCCGACGGAATCCAGGATCGAGCCGGCGCCGCTCACCAATGGCGTGATCTCGAGCCAGCCGCTCTCGATCATCCCCGGCTCGTCCGAGCCGATGAAGCCGGTTCGGGTCAAGACGGTTCAGGTCAAGGCCGGCGCCGTGAAGGTCGCCTCCGCTGCCCCCGCTCAGGTCGCACCGCCGGTCACCAACGCCATTTCGTCCCGCTCCGACGTCGCGGAAACCTCCACCGCCGTCGTCGCCCGGGCCGATCTCATCAACAAGCCCGAGGTGGTCAGCCAGCCGGAAGCACCGAAGGCCGAGATCGCCCGCACCGAGCTGCCGCGGCAGCCGGCGGGCTTCGGCACCGGCAACGGCATCCTCGGGGTGCTGCCGGCCGCAACGGCTGCCGCGCCCGCCCCGGCCGCTCCGAAGCTCGCCTCCGCCGATCCGATGCCGGTCCAGATGAGCGCCACCACCAAGCCGGTCGTCACCCACAGCGGCTGGATCGTCCAGGTCGGCGCGCTCGAGAGCGAGAACGAAGCCCAGCAGCGCATCGACGCCGCGCGCAGCTCGGCCCGCGGCCTGCTCAGCAAGGCCGATCCGTTCACCGAGGTCGTCGCCAAGGACAATCGCAAGCTCTATCGCGCCCGCTTCGCTGGGCTCGAGCGCGACCAGGCCGAAGCCGTCTGCCGTACCCTGAAGCGCGCCGACATCTCCTGCATCACCGTCCGCAACTGATCTTTCGCAACGCTCCGATCAAAATGCCCGCGCTGTGCCGCGGGCATTTTTGTTTTTGGCAGGTCTCGATGCCAGTTCCGCGACAACTTCTCGTCAAGGATTTACGGTTAAAACTTTACTCAAGAGATCAACCACGCCGACAATGGCGGGTGTCAGGGCGACGGCAGACAGAGCAAGCGGAGCTCACGCGGTACGGGCGTTTGTAGCGTGGTGCCGGAGTTAGCCGTTATGCGTACGAAGCAGAGTATCCTTGGCCTCGTTTACACGGGCAGCGAGGTAGTTCGACCCCCCCTGGTCGGGATGGAGTTTCTTCATCAGGGTCTTGTGGGCCCGGCTGATGTCGTCACGCCCCGCCCCCGGCTGCAAGCCAAGGATCTGATAGGCCTCCTCCGCCGTCATTTTGCCGCTCGCCGCCGTGCGGCGCTGCCCCCCTGCCGCATCGCTCTGCGCGTTCTGACGCCAGGCGGGAAACCGGCGGTCCAGATAGCTTTCAAGTAAGGCCACGCTCTCGGCGTCGAATGTCGGGACCATGGCCAGCAGGCTAGCGAGATCGAACTCACCGAGATCGCGCCCGGCGTGAGGCCCGGCGACGATCTGCCCGCCGAGCTGGCCAGAGCCGTGGTCGAGCCGCATATCCAGGAATTGCGAACGCACGCGTGAGGACTGCCCTGACGCGGGCGCAGCACCACCGCCGCCGAACAACCCGCCGACATTGCCGAAGCCGGCGTTTGCCAGCGGCGTCCAGCCCAGCAGGCCGGCGCCGAAAATCCCGAGCGGGATCGCCACCACCAGTTCGCCCCGCAAGCCCGTGAAGGCTGCGACCGCCAGCGCCACCACGCCGCCACCGAACCTGATGGCCCTCGCCAGCACCGCTGGGTTGGCGGCTCGGAACATCTGGAGCAGCAGATAAAGCGTGATAACAGCGACAGCGCCGGCGATCAGGGTCATGACCGGAATATAGTCGCCCTCGCGGCAAAATGCATGGCATACGCCTCGCCGCGATGCCTGAGCGCTATTTCATCTGGCCGATCAGCCTGGCCGCGCCGCTCGCGGTCTTCGCCAGTTTCAACAGGGCCTCGCGACCGCCGGCGGCATAGGCCGCAGCGGCCCGCAGCAGCTCGCGCAACTGCGCCGCCGCGCCCGGATCGAAGCGGCACCAGGCGCCACCCGTCAGGCGCGCGATCTCGCGAAAGGCTTGCTCGGCGACGGCATCATGACCTTCCTGAAACACGAACACGGGCACTTTGAGCATGCCGAGCTCGCCGGCCTTGGCGCAGAGCTCGTCGACCTTCTCCTCCATGGCATCGCCGACGAAGACGACGGCGCGCACGCCCGATGCGACCGCTTCGCGCCGCGCCTCGGTCAGCACCTTGCCGATCTGAGTGTCGCCGCCGCGGCAATCGATCTTGCTCATCAACGCCGCAAGCCTGGTGCTGTCGGAGATCCACCCCGTGGCGCGGCACTCGTTGAAGCCGCGATAATAGACCAGGCGGATGTCGAGACTGCCGAGCGCGGCGGTCTCGCGAAACATGTCGGCCTGCAGCGCGCAGGCCATGTCCCAGGTCGGCTGCCGGCTCATCGTCGCATCCAGCGCGAAGATCAGCCGCCCCTTCGCGCCCGGCGCATGCGGTGACATCGCCTGCGCCTTGGCAACGAAGGCGGCGATGTCTTCCGCAGTCGACGTTCCGGCCTGCGGCACCGCGCGGCCTGCCTGCGCCGAGACGGCATCGCCGCTGCGCGGTTTGATGGGTTCGCCCGACATGCCTTGACCCTGCGTGGGCAGCTAATGTGGTTAGCGCAAGCTGCCCGGTCAATGTGCAAAGCCCCCGCCGGCAGAGGCTGGCGGGGGCTTTGCAGATCGTGACTGACGATGAGGGACCGTCAGGGAGAAGATGTCAGCTCTTGGCAGGCCCCATCAAGGCGACCGGACCGGGCTCCAGGATATTGGGCGGCGAGGATTGCGTGTCGACCGGCGCGATCTCGCTGTCGGTCGCGCTCAGGAATTTGTCGAGCATGCCTTGGATCGAGTTCTTGGCGACGTCCGGACCGGTGTCGCGCATGTCGTTGTGCTGGAATTCGGTCTTCACGACCTGGATACCCGCCTTCTCGCATTCCTCGTCCGTCGGGATCACGCCCGCATCGGCCTTGAACTGCGGATCGGTGGAGCGGAACGACAGGATCTTGAACTTGCCGGCGGTGACGAAGGGCACGCGCAGATTGTCGAGCGTGACGACCTTCTTGACCTCATCCGGATACTGCTTGGCGAAATACATGGTGATGTCGCCGCCCATGGAATGGCCGACCATGGTGACCTTGTCGTAGTCGGCGTTGGGCTGAAGCTTCCTCATTTCCTGCACGGCGAGATGGATGTTGGCGACACCGCGCAGGATCTGCGGCAGCCGGCCGACATAGAGCTCGCCGGGCTTGGTCACCATCGGAGGATCGGTCGGCAAGTCGTGCTGCGGGCTCAGGACCATGTAGCCGCGCGCAGCGAAGATGTTGGCGAGGAAGCCGTACTCGGTGTTCTTGACGGTGTTGCCGTGATTGATCACCGCGACCGGCAGCGTGATCATGCCGGCATTGGCCTGCATTTCCTTATCGCGACGCACCGCGATGTCGACGGGCACCGGGCGATTGTCGCGCGAGGCGTCGTAGAAGGTAATGGTCTCGTGCTTGATCGCCCACTTGCTCGCCGTGAAATAGGCGATGCCGCAGAGAGCACTGACCGAAACCAGAACGGCAATTCCACGCTTCATTTTCGTCCTCAGCCTCAGGCTCTTGCGGCCTGAATCCCTGTTGAAAATCGTGTTCTTCCGGGGCTCTTCGGCCCCTTGTCGCCTATTCGCTAATATATGTCACAGGCGCGTGACAGGAAGGCCAAATATTGTGAACCGGCAGCCCTTTCATTGTGCGCCGCACACGTTTTATGGGCATCCCGTCCTCGCCAGGCTACGTCAGGGTGTACTTCACCATCCGACGCAACCGGTCTCAATTGGGTTCAATTTCACGGTCAACGTAAGGTGAAAACGGCGAAACGCGGCCACAGTTCCCTGGAGAGCCCGGCCCTCAGATCGATCAGATCGATCGGAAGTAGTGACATACCGCCGGCTCAGGCGCCGAGGATGTCGTGGACCTCGAGCGGCTTGTCGACCTGGTTGAACCACTCGGCCCGGTTGGCGGCGCGGCGGCGGCCGCGCTCGTCCAGCGGCAGCTTGAGCTGGCGGAGCAGGCTCGTCACCTCCTCCCGTGCGGTGAGATGGCCGAGATTGGGGCGCATGCCGAGCGTGGCCTCGTCGATCTCGTCGAGCGCGGTCAGGCCGCGCGGGAAAAATTCGCGATAGACGACGCGTTCGGCGAAGCCGTCGACGTAGCGGAAGCCGAGCCGCAGCGACAGATCCTTCAACCCCTCGGCGACGAGTTGCTTGTTGCGCGAGCCGAGCATCGACAGGCGGTTGCGCACGACGATCCAGTCGGTGGTCGAGCCGTCGAGCTGGCGGCGCTTGCGCCTGACGTCGCGCACCATCTCGGCGTAATGGCTCTCGCCCGTCACCGCGTAGTTGGCGGGATCGACGGTGCCGAGCACGTCGAAATCGAGGAAGCTGTCGTTGATCGGCGTGACCAGGGTGTCGGCCATCGAGTGCGCCAGCCGCATCAGATAGCTGTCGGTGCCCGGCGTATCGATGACGATGAAGTCGAAGCTGCTCTCGACCGCCGAGACCGCCTCCATGAACTGCTGGAACTCGGAATTCTCGTTCTCGGCGATCTGCATGGTCTCGCCGAGCTTGATGCAGCGATGCACCGGCAGTTCGAGGTCGAGCTTGGTGCGGCGCGCCCAGGCAGAGCGGTTGCCGATGTAGCGGGTGAAGCTCTGCTGACGGCAGTCGAGGTCGATGGTAGCGACGCGCTGGCCCGCCTTCAGGAGCGCAACCGCGATGTGCAAGGCGGTGGTCGACTTGCCGGAACCGCCCTTCTCGTTGCCGAGCACGACTACATGCGCCGAGCCGGATTGGCCTTGGCTAGCCTGCACAAGCATGGCGATCCTCAACACCCCTGATGAATATCTTCGAGTTGGCCGCGTCTGCGGTCAAGTGAAATGCGTGACAGGTAATGCAAATCGTATTGCGCCGTTCTTCATGAATCGCGGCGTCGTCTTTCGTCTGTGATCCAGCCACAATGTCGCGACATCGCGCGCGCCTTGCGCGGGATGCTGTGCCGCATCCGGATGCATGGCGTCCACGATCGCCGCTTGTTAAGGTTAGTCGCCCCTGGCGCCAGGTCATGCCGCGCCGATTCCCAACCCTGTCGAGTCCTGATGTCAGCAAGCCCCTTGATCGCCCGCACGGTCCCAACCTTGCGCCGCGCCGTCGACAATCTCCGCAAGCGAAAGGCCACGATCGCGCTGGTCCCGACCATGGGGGCCCTCCATGACGGGCATGTGTCTCTGGTCCGCCTCGCCAAGCGGCGCGCCAGCCGCGTCATGGTTTCGATCTTCGTCAACCCGACCCAGTTCGCCCCGACCGAGGATTTCGGTGCCTATCCGCGCACCTGGAAGGCCGACATCGCCAAGCTCGCGGCCGAGGATGTCGATATCGTCTGGCACCCCGGCGTCGCGGCGATGTATCCGGAGGGCTTTGCCACCCGCATCATGCCGGAGGGACCGGCGCTCGCCGGCCTCGAGGACCGCTTCCGCCCGCATTTCTTCGGCGGCGTCGCCACCGTGGTCGGCAAACTGTTCACGCAGTGCCGGCCGGACTTTGCGATCTTCGGCGAAAAGGACTTTCAGCAGTTGCGGGTGGTGACGCAGATGGCGCGCGACCTCGACCTCGGCGTCAAGGTCGTCGGCTCCCGCACCGTACGCGAGCGCGACGGGCTCGCGATGTCCTCGCGCAACGTCTATCTGTCGCCCGAGGAGCGGCAGACCGCCCCCATCCTCTACCGTGCCATGAAGGACAGCGCCGGCCGCATCCGTGCCGGCGAAGCCGTTGCGTCGGCCATGAAGCGTGGTGCCGCGACGATCGAGGCGGCCGGCTTTGCGCTCGACTATTACGAAGCGCGCCATGCCGAGACGCTGGCGCCCCTCACCTCGCGCAAGGACGGCCCGTTGCGAATTCTGGTCGCCGCCAAGCTCGGCAACACCCGGCTGATCGACAATATCGCGGTTTAGAGCAGCCCGAGATCGCGCAATTCGCGCCGCATCGGCTCCGGCATCGCCGCGATCGAGCCGGCGGCGGACTTGCCGAGATCGGGCGGCACGGAATCGTCGGCGAGATAGCGCCAGCCCTGGAACGGGCGCATCGGCCGCGGCGAGACCGAGACGACCTTCGGCTGCATCACGATCCGGCAGCGGCCGATACCGTCCTTGTCGCGGAACGGCTCGATGCCGATGATCTTTTCCCGCGCGGCGATCTCGCCCCTGATCACCCAATAGAGCGACCCGCCCGAGAGGATCTCGGCATCGCGCTTGGGGACCATGCGGGTGATGTGGATGTGACGTTGCGGCAGACCCTTCTTCTTGGCGGTCTGCATCCGTTCGGCGATCCACTCCTTCAATTCCTTGACGGAGTCGCAACCGACGGCGAGCTTGATCAGATGTAGCGGCATGCCCAAGCATTAGCCGGGCAGCACCGCATTTGGAATGCTGATCTACTCGTTATCCGCAGCCGCGGGCGCGGGCGCGGCCGCCGAGGCTGGCGGCGGAGCGAGCGGAACCGGTGCTGCCGCGGGAGCACGCGCAGCCTTCGGGGCCGGCGGCTTCTTCGCGGCCGGTGGTGCGGCGGCCTGTGCCGACGTCGCGGCGGGCGCGCGCGGTGCCGGCACTGCGTTCGCGGCGGCGGGCGCCGCCTGGCGCGTCGTCGCCGTGGGCTCCGGATTCATGATGCTCACCGGCGGCGTCGACGAGGCGCTCGGGAACTCAGCGCTGGTCGGCTTGCCCGTCGGCATCGCGGGCGGCAGCCCGGCAAGCGCGGCCGTGGCCGGCACCGCCGACGCCGTTGCAGGCGCGTTCCAGGTTGGGGCATAGCGCGCGACCAGCATGTCGTAGAGATGGGCGTCCATGTTGGCGGCAACCCGCTGCTGGTCGGTCAGCGAGCGGAACGCGGCGCATTCGAACTGCGTGCAGCCGTCGCGCACCACCAGCACCTGCGCGACGAGGCCGTAGCGATCGTGCTCCAGCGCCTTGCGCAGCACCTTCATGTCCGTCGTGAGGCTCTTCTCGGCGGTCGCGGCATCACCGAGCGCGGTCAGCCGGTCGATTCGGGCCGCGGTGTAGGAGACGGCGGCAGCCGCGGCATCCGGCGAGCCGAACAGCGCCTTCTCGCAGCCAATGGCGACCGCATCGCCGGCGAGATCGTCGAGACAGGACAGCGCCGGCAGGCTCGCGATGACGGCACCTTGCGCGCGCACTTCGGTCGGAGCGTCCTGCCCCGCCGGTCCATAGACGCGCACGGTGGCAGCTCCGGCGATCGCGATGGACAGCAGCGTGATCACGGTCAGCGCGCCGTTGGCGACCGACCTGTCGGCGCGCAGCAGCGTGATCAGCAGGATCAATCCGAAGAATCCAGCAGCCGCCAGCGTCATCCACATCGGAAAGGCCGGCGAGCGCCAGATTTGGTCGAGCGAAGTGGCCCATGCCCAGTTCATGCGCGACGTCCCCTCACGCGAGCAGAGAGCGAATGGTCAAGCGAGCACCGCGAGTCGGCAACTGCCCCCCAGGCCCACCTTGCGAAGGTGAAGCGGGCCTTTTGACGGCGGCAGGACACAATTCCGCAGAGGGCGCGAATGCGCGGGGAGCGTCGGTCTTCAGGAGAGCGCGAGCTGGCTTTCCTTGGCGACGCGTTCGAAAGCTTCGGTCGAGCTCTTGATCCGGTACTGGCAGTCGTCGCCGTCGGTCGGCAGCAGGCGGATGACCTCGTACGAGCCGCTGGCAGCAGGGCGCGCGACGTTGCTGGCCGTGAACAATACGCGCGTTCCAATCGGGAATTTGTGCTTCAACACCCTCTCCATCACTCAAACAACGCCTGCCTCGCCCATGGTCCCACTGCGACGGCCGGCCAGAAACCCAGGCGCTGTATAGCACGCGACCTGCCGTTTTGGCCAGCGCCATGCCACCATGGCAAGCGCGTAAATCCTGCAGTCTTTTCAGAATGATAGGGATGGAACCGGCCGGTCGATGATACCGCCGGGGCCGCATGTTCAGGCGGCATGTCGCAGGGCCGGTCGCAGCCCGAATGGCATATGGCGCCAGTCAATGTCCGGAACGTGAGCGCCGCCGGCCGGCACACAGCCAGCGGCCTCGTTCGGACCGACCGGTCAGGCGTCCTCGAACTTCGCGATGACAAGGGTTTCGGCCAGCCCGTCGCGGGTCCATTCCTGGAACGCCGGCAGCGCCATCATCGTCTCCATGTAGGCCTTGGTGTCCGGCGCGACGTCGATCGCGTAGGTGCGCAGGCGATGCACCACCGGCGCGTACATCGCATCGGCCGCGCCGAAGCGGCCGAACAGGAACGGACCCTTGGCACCATAGCGTGTGCGGCATTCGCGCCAGATCTCCTCGATGCGCGCGATGTTGGCCTTGGCGTCGGCCGACAGCGTCACGGGGCGGATCGGCCGATGCAGGTTCATGCCGCATTCGTTGCGCAGCGCCACGAAGCCGGAATGCATCTCGGCGCACACCGACCGGGCATGCGCGCGCGCGGCGACGTCGTCGGGCCACAGCTTCACCTCCGGATAGCGCTCGGCGATGTATTCGATGATGGCGAGCGAATCCCACACCGTGACATCGCCGTCGACCAGCACCGGCACCTTGCCGGCACGGCTGAACGACAGGATCTGCTCCTTGTCCGCGGGATTGTCGGTGTAGAGCGGGATCAGCGTCTCCACGAACGGGATGTCGTTGGCGCGAAGCGCGAGCCATGGCCGCATCGACCATGACGAGTAGTTCTTGTTGCCGATCGCGAGTTTCAGCGCAGCCATGTCATCAGTCCTTCCCGAGACGCTTTGAAGCGAGCCGCTTTTAACGCCATCGCGTGCCGCCAATCAATCGTTGCCGCATCCTGCCATGCGTGGCAATCGTGGCGGCTTGCGAGGAGAGAGAGATGAGCAGGCATTGGGTCGACATCACCGCGGTCGGCTTCTTCATCATCGAATGGCTGGTCTATGCCCTGACGCTGGAGCATTCGGCCTACGGCCGCGACAGCCTGTCGGCGCGCATGAACCGCTATCGTGAGGTCTGGGTGCGCCGGCTGCTCGATCGCGAGACGCGCATGGTCGACATGCAGATCATGGCCTCGCTGCAGAACGGAACCGCTTTCTTCGCCTCGACCAGCCTGATCGCGCTCGGCGGTGCGCTGGCGCTGCTGCACGCCACCAACGACGCCATCACGATTCTGAGCAAGCTGCCGATCGACCTCAGCACGTCGCCGGCGATGTGGGAGCTGAAATGCGTCGGCCTCGTGCTGATCTGCGTCTACGCCTTCTTCAAATTCGCCTGGTCCTATCGCCTGTTCAACTATGTCGCGATCCTGTTCGGCGGCATGCCCCCGGCCGAACGGCGCGACACGCCGGAGGCGGAAGCCCATGTCATCCGCACCACGCGCTTGTTCGAATCCGCCGGCCGCCATTTCAACCGCGGCCAGCGCGCCTTCTTCTTCGCGCTCGGCTATCTCGGCTGGTTCGTCAGCCCCTGGCTGCTGTTCGTGACCACGGCCGCCGTGGTGGTCGTGACCTGGCGCCGGCAATTCGCATCGAGCGCATGGGCGGCGATGGCACCGGAGGTGGTGGATGGCGCGGAGAGGATGAAGCGCGGTCATTGAGGCACGTGTCCCGGACGAGCTGCAACGCGCAAGCGTTGCGGCGCAGAGCCGGGACCCAAGGCAACACGGCGCGATGCGGATGGATGGCCCGGCTCTGCAGCACACCGTCGAACCGGACGATGCTTCGCATCGCCGGGATAACGCTGCGCTGCGTCCGGGGTACAAGAGCGGAGCGGGCGCACGCTGTCTCCAAATGTCATTGCGATGCTCCGGTGCACATCCCAGCGGCAGTGCCGTAGGGTGGGCAAAGGCGCATAGCGCCGTGCCCACGATCTCCGTCCATGAGCGACAAGGCGTGGGCACGCTGCGCTTTGCCCACCCTACGAGATTGAGATTGTGGCACGCAGCTCAAGTTGCAGACGCGGCATCGCGGCCTCGCGGCGCATTTCGCCCGAGCTTTGCTTGGTCTCGCGACCCTCTCATCCAAGAGGGCGCAGGGAAGGCCGGGTGCTGGCTCGCACCCGCGGTCCGCTGCGCGAAAAGCACNCGCAGNAAGAACCGCACAGCAGCATACAGGTGGTGCCGATCACTCGGCCTTCCCTGCGCAGTGGTTGGACGGCTTATGCCGTGATCTCCCGGGAGCCGACCATTCCTTCTGGCCTCCCTCGCCCCGCGAATTGGATGATGCAGTCTGCCCGGTTGGGCTCGCTCGCATCT